>PMXT01000157.1:0-17017 GCA_003170995.1 Actinomycetota bacterium
CCAGGAAAGTGGAATTGGACGAGCACCATGGCCGTCTCCGGCGACTTCAATGGAGACGGCTATGCCGACGCGCTCGCCTTCTACAACTTCGGTGGCTCCCATACGCAGGTTTTCCTCTTCCCCGGCAAGGCAAGTGGCATCAATCCACCGACGATGATCTGGGACTCCGGTCCCGGAAAGTGGAATTGGACGAGTACCAAGGCCGTCTCCGGTGACTTCAACAAGGATGGCTATGCTGACGTGATTGCCTTCTACAGCTTCGGTGGCGCCCACACGAAAGCCTTCCTCTTCCGCGGTAAGGCAAGCGGCATCAATCCACCGAAGAAGATCTGGGACTCCGGCCCAGGAAAGTGGAATATGACGAATACCAAGGCCGTCTCCGGTGACTTCAACAAGGATGGTTATGCTGACGTGCTCGCCTTCTACAACTCCGGTGGCGCCCATACGAAAGTCTTCCTCTTCCGCGGCAAGGCTAGTGGCATCAATCCGCCGAAGAAGATCTGGGACTCCGGCCCAGGAAAGTGGAATTGGACGAGTACCAAGGCCGTCTCCGGCGATTTCAATGGAGACGGCTATGCCGACGTGCTCGCCTTCTACAACTTCGGTGGCTCCCATACGCAGGCCTTCCTCTTCCCCGGCAAGGCAAGCGGCATCAATCCACCGACGATGATCTGGGACTCCGGTCCAGGAAAGTGGAATTGGGAAAGCAGCTTCTTCTTTTCGATGAGTTACGTTAACTAGGTATCGCACCCGCACACGCTGTTTGGCACCCTGAGTTTTCTGGAGGCTTCGTAAACCGGGCTCCATCCTGGAGAGAGGAGATGCTCCAGCAGTGCCAGCCCTGAGGAAGTACTCAGGTGAACTGCGAGATCGCGCCGTCCGGCTCGCCTCGGAGCCTGGGCGCCCGGGCTCCAACGTCGCTCAGGATTTGGGTGTGCGCAAGGAGGCCCTGCGCACACGAGTCAGACAGGCCGAGGCGGGCAGAGCCCCCCACACCTCACGCTGCTTGCCGGCCGACGTGCAAGAAGAGTTCAGGCGCCTGCGTAAGGAATACGCCGAGCTCAGGCGCGCCAACCAGATTCTGAAGGACGTGAGCGCCTATTTCGCGATCGAACTCGACCCGACCCGGCTCGATACCGTTTCGCGCGCCCCGCGCGAGGGTTTGTTTGAGCGCCAAGCGAAACGAAGCACGTCGCGCCTGTGGCCTCTGACTACGAACGTGACACTGCGTCCTAGCGCCTCGTATCCACCGATCACACCCAGTCGACGGGTCTTCATTTCGCTAGAGGCTCGGAACCGCGCCGGTCGCGAGTCGCGAGCACGTACGATCAGCCCGTGAAGGTGACGAGGTCTCAACGCTTGAGCAGGCGAACCGACTGGCTGCTGCTGATCACGCTCTTCGCGGCCACCTTCGAGAAGCTGCACTGGGAAGTGGGTGTCTCGGTTGCTCTGGCCGATCTCCTTGCCATTGCCTATCTGACCAGTTTCGTCGTCGATTGCGTGTTTTCGCGTGATCTCAGGGTTCCTCGCACCGCGCTCGTTACGCTCGCCTTCAGTGCCGCCTTCCTCATCTGCTACCTGGCCGGCTTCTTCAACATCGACACCGCCCAGGGCCTGACTCAGTTCAGCAAGGGGATGGTCAAGCTCGTCGTTCACCTGCTCTTTCTGACCGCCGCGGTGATTCATCTGAGCGACCGCTCGCAGCGCTTCTTCTGGACGGCGCTCGGGGCGTTCATCGTGGGCATGACCGCGAACGCGGCCTACGGCATCGTCCAGCTCGGGGCGGCCGAGGCCGGGTTCAATATCGACAAGCGCCTACTCGACCCGCTCACCGGAGGAGCGGCCTCGTCAATCAATATCTACGGGGCTGTCGGCAACCAGAACGTCTACCGGCCGAACGCGCTCACCGGCGACCCCAACCACCTCGGCGTGATGTTGGCCATGGCGCTGCTGATCCTTGTTCCGCTCTATCTGCGCCTCGAGCGCGGCCATCGCCTGCGCTGGCCGCTCGCCGCGATACTCGGCTTCTTGCTCGTGGTCGAGCTGGCCACCCTGTCGCGAAGCGGGCTGCTCGGTCTGGGCGTCGGTTTTCTCGTGCTCGCGCTTCCCTACCGCAAGTTCCTCGGTCGGCCGCGTTTTCTCGTCCCGCTCGGGGCTGTCTGCGTGTTGCTGGCGGGAGTGATATTCGAGCGCCGCCACTTCTTCGCCACCGTGCTTCGCTCGCGCCTGCAGACGAACACCGGCTCGGTCTCGGCTCACCTCGGCGTCTACGACTTCATCCCGAAGGTGCTGCACAGCCATCCCCTGCTGGGGCTTGGCTTGAACAACTTCTCGGTCTACTACGAGTTCGCCACCGGCAAGACGAACTGGGGGCCGCATTCCTACTATGTCGCGTTGCTGGTCGAGGGCGGGATCGTCGGTACCGTCATCTTCGCCGTCTTCCTCTGGTACCTGTTTAGGCGCCTGGCCGCCGCACGAGCGATCGGGCGAGCGCTGACGGCTTCGGGCGATGTGCTGACCGCGGCGCGGGTGCGGCCACTGGCCTGGGGCATGACCGCGGCGCTGCTCGGCACCATGGCCTCGAATGCCTTCTACCTGACGATGCAGTTTTATTACTTCTATGCCTTCGCCGCGCTTGTGCTGGCGGCGCCGCTGGTCTTCGCGCGCTCGCTGGAGCCCGTGACCAAGCGGCGGGAGCCAGCTGCGCGGTCATGATGTCGCCGAGATGGCGCGCGCTCAGAGGGGTTTCTTAGCTACGGCGAGCGAGTACAGTCCGCTGCTCGCCACCCAAGAACGTCACTTCGTCTAGACCAGCCTGGGCGAAGAGAGTGGCGATGTAATCGTCGCGATAGGCCACCGCCGCCTCCGGCTGCCGCAGCGACTCTACGCGAGCTTCTCCATACGCGAAGCGAAATGTGTGCCGACCTCCATAAGAAGTCGGAAGATGGTCGAGAGAGAAGAAGCTGTGAACCGCGCAGCCGCCGGGCCGAAGAAGACGACCTATCTCGACTACGTAGTTCGCGAGGTCGTGCTCAAGCAAGTGCGTGAAGAGGGACGTCGAGAACACGAAATCGGCTGTCGCATCAGGCAAGGGGATTTCGTACGGTTTTTCTGAACCCGATCCTTGGTGATATGTCACGCTGCGTCCTGTTGCCTGGAAGAAAGTGAATCTCGGCGCGTCAAAATGGTCTTTGCACCAGGCGATCATCTCGGTGTCGATGTCGACTCCGTAGTAGTGGGCTCGATAGCTGAGATCGCCCATCGAGAGATCACGTAGAGACGCCGCGTAGCGACCGCATCCACAACCGATATCGATGATCGTCGAGTCGAGGTCGCACCAATCGTTGGCGAAAGCGAACATCCAGAAGCGTGCCGGACTGATGAGATGGTTTAGCTGATTGCGGAACACCGCGTTTCTAACTCCGACCCGAATTCTCAGGTGATTTGGTGGGAGAGCACGGAATTCGGGGAAAAAACGGCGAACTGGCCAATCGGCGGCGTTTACCGCGATCTTGAAAACGGGGTTGTAAGTCAGTCGGGCCCCCGACGGCACAAGGCGCCGCAGTATTCGTTCAGGTTTCAAAGCCATCGGGCATGAGCGGTCGTAGGCAGCACGGAACGAAAGTCTAGCGTCTCTATAAGCCGAGCGGTTTGTACGGGAAAGCCGGCGGGGGCTAAGGCCGATCCCCGTGCGTTCGCCGGCGATCCCGAATCGCATAGCTCTCTTTCGCTTGTTGCCGTTTGCTTTGCAATCTCGCCTCGACTGCCGGCAGGCGTCGGCGGTTAGACTCAATCGAGATGCCCGAACCGCGGCTCGACATCGTCATCGTCTCGTATCGCTGCCGGGGCATGCTTCGCGACTGCCTCTCCTCGCTGCGGGCATTCGTGCCCGCGAAGGGTGCCCGTATCTGGGTCGTGGACAACGCATCCGGAGACGGGACGATCGAGATGGTGAGGGAGGAGTTCCCCGAGGTCGAACTGCTTGCCTCGGGAGAGAACCTCGGCTTCTCGGCGGCGAACAACCTCGCCATCCGACGCGGAGAGGCGCCCTACGTACTGGCGCTCAACCCGGACACGCGCATGACCGCGGGCGCGCTCGATCACATGCTCGAGCTGATGGAGTCGAACCCGAAGATAGGCATCTCGGGCTGCCGGCTGGAGCTCCCGGACGGGACGTTCGACCATGCCTCGCGGCGCTCGTTCCCGACGCCTCTCGGCGCGCTGGCGCACTTCACGCGCATCGGGCGCTGGCGAAAGGCACCGGCTCGGCTGTCTCAGTACCGCGCCCCAACGGTCGAGAGCGGCTCGATCGATGCCGTCAACGGCGCCTTCATGCTCATGCGCCGGAGTGCGCTCGACGAGGTGGGGCTCTTCGACGAGGGCTACTGGATGTACATGGAGGATCTCGACCTCTGCTATCGCTTTGCCCAGGCCGGTTGGGTGACCTGGTACGACCCGTCGGTCAAGGTGATTCACGTCAAGGCCGGGACGAGCGGAAAGAACCGCAAGCCACGCGTGAACTACGCCTTCCACTACGGCATGTTTCGCTTCTATCGCAAGCACTACGCGAAGAACAACAATCCCCTCGTCAGAGTCGCGATCTACACAGCCATAGCCGCGAAACTAGGAGTCTCCATAACTCGTAGTGCGATCCGGCGCAGGCTACTTCGCCGCTCCTGAGGATCAAGCGGCGCGTCTTCGAGCCGCGCGGCGTCGTCCAAGAGCTGAGACTCCGGTTTCGCTCTCAGTTCTGGGGGGACTGCCCCAAATACCAGGCGACGGTCCGCTCGAGCCCTTCGCGGAGCGGAGTTCTCGCACGAAAGCCAAACAAGCGCTCGGCGCGGCCGACGTCCAAGCGGCGCCTCGGCTGGCCATTTGGCTTGGAGGTGTCCCAGACGAGCTCGCCTTCGTAGCCGGTCAACTTCGCGATCAGCTTGGCCAGCTCGCGGATCGAGATCTCGCTGCCGGTGCCGATGTTGACGGGATCGGGCCCGTTGTAGCGCTCGGCCGCGAGCTGGATCGCCTCGGCGCAGTCTTCCACGTAGAGGAACTCGCGCGTCGGAGAGCCGTCGCCCCAGAGCACCACCTCTTGCCGCTCGCTCCGCCTGGCCTCGACCATCTTGCGGATCAGAGCCGGAATCACGTGCGAGCTGGCGAGATCGAAATTGTCGCGCGGGCCATAGAGATTGACGGGAAGCAGGAAGATCGCATCGAGCCCGTACTGATCGCGGTAGGCCTGGGCGCCGACGAGAAGAGTCTTCTTGGCGATGCCGTAGGGCGCGTTCGTCTCCTCGGGGTAGCCATTCCAGAGATCGTCTTCCTTGAACGGGACGGGTGCGAACTTCGGATAGGCGCAGATCGTCCCGATCAGGACGAGCTTGTGTAGGCCGCGCAAACGGCTCTGCTCGAGGATGTGGGCGCCCATCATCAGGTTCGCGTACCAGTAGCGACCGGGATTGGCCTGGTTGGCGCCGATTCCGCCGACCTCGGCTGCGAGATGAATGAGAAGCTCGGGCTCCGTCTCCGTAAACAGACGCTCGACATCGTCGGCCCGGGTCAGGTCCCAGTCCTCCAGAAGCGGCACGTAGGGCTCAATGTCGTGAGCGCGCAGCTTTTCGACTAAGTGGGTACCGAGAAAGCCCGCTCCTCCGGTGACGACTGTTCTCATCGAAGCGACCGTAACCGGCTCCGCGGCTCGATTGACCAAGACGCGGTCATGTACGCGGCCGCTCCGGCCAATCGACGCGACCGATCCAGCGCTCACGGTCGGCCGCATACCAGGCGATCGTGCGCGAGATGCCCTCTTCCCAGGACACCTTTGGCTCCCAGCCGGTCTCGCGCTTGAGCTTCTCGTAGCCGACCCGGAGCGCCAGCACGTCGCTCGCACCGGGGCGGAAGCGTTTCTCTACCGAGACCAGCTCGCGTCCGGCGGGCCAGTAGCCCTCGCTCTCCCCGATCTCGAGGATCTTCTCGGCCCAATCCAGCATCGAGATGTTCTCGCCCTGGCCGTAGACGTAGAGATCGCCGGGGATGCCATGGGCCGCGACGGTCAGGTGCCCGCGTACGCCGTCGCTGCAGAAGCAGAAGTCGCGCAGTGGCTCCAGGTTGCCAAGCTCGATCTGCTCGCGCTCGAGCGCCTGGGTGATGATCGTCCCGGTCACGTAACGCGGGTTCTGGCGCGGACCGTAGTTGTTGAACATACGCGTCACAACGCCGGGGACGCCGAAGGCATCGTGGTAGTTCATGGTCAGGAAGTCGGCCGCGACCTTGCTCGTGGCGTAGATCGACTTGGGGTTGATCGGCGAGCGCTCGTGCAGGATGAGACCGCCGTCAGAATCGAAGTCGTGCTGGTGAGCTACCGCCTCGCGCACGTTTCCGTACTCCTCGGAGGTGCCGGCGGTGTCGAACTTCTCCAGCTCGAGGCCGTGGTCGACGATCGACTGGAGCAGGTTGAGCGTGCCGACCGTGTTTGCCATCACCGTCTCGTAGGGCCGGTGCCACGACTCCCCCACATGCGCCTGCGCTCCGAGGTGGAAGACGTATGGCTTGTCGGGCGCCTTGAGCAAGTCCCTGATCAGGTAGTCGATCGAGGTCTTGTCGGTGAGATCGGCGAAGTGAACGTCGATCCGCCCTTTGAGGTGGCCAATGTTGTTGAGAGCGCCGCTCGAGGTGGCGCGCACGAAGGCATGCACATGGGCCCCGAGCTCCACCAGCGCCTCGGTCAGGTGCGAGCCCATGAAGCCGTCGGAGCCGGTCACGAGCACTGTGCGTCCGCGGTAGATATCGCCGAACTCCTCGCTGAGCTCCGCGAGTGCTTGCTCGGGCCAGGGAGAGTCTTGTCTCGTTGAGTTCATGCGCTGGTCTCCGGAGGCAAAGAGTAGTCGGTAGTCAGGTCGAGCGTCCTTCGGGTGAGCTTCTGAGGAGCCCTCGCGAACAATCTTGTCATTCAGCGCGGAAACACTCTCCCCAACTCGGCAATCGACTCCGATACGCGTGTGATCGAGGACGACGCCGCGTGAGGAAGAGCGGAACGCTGGCGAGCGAGATGACGATAGCGCTTCCTACCGTCTTCTCGGCGAGTTCCGAGCGTCGCAGAACGGCGAGACCGACGGTCGCGAAGGCGAAGTTGAGGGCGAGTCCGCTCGCTGCCTGCGCGGCGGCGTAGAGGCNNGCGTAGAGGCCGAGCCATTCCGGGGCGATCAGTCGCGCCGTAGCGATTGTCGAGCCGACCTGAAGCACGACCAGAACGGCGATCCCCGAGTATTTCCAAGACGACGTCCTCAAGCACGCTCTTCGTGAGCGAAGCCGGACATTCGTCCGACTCGGCAGCTCCCAGCGTTGCTCTGGAAGGGGATGGCCCGGACACTTGAGGGGAAAGCTACTGGTGCATGTGGCTCTTTTGATCCGGTGCCCCAAGGCCCTCAGGCGAACAGTCCTCGCGCTCGGCACTTTGCTAGGCGGCGATCGGCGGATGAAGGCGCCCGGTCTGCGTGGCCGGTATCCTAGCGAACGCTCGTATTCGAGTTCGCCATTCTTGCGGCTCATTCCGCGCCATGACCGATCCAGCAATCGACACAATCGTCTGTTTTTCCATCACGGAGTGGTCGGCGATGCCTCAAAACTCGCATCATCTGATGCGTGAGGCGGCTCGACGCGGTTATCGAGTCCTTTATATAGACCCACTCGGTCTGCGCAGGATCAGGCTTCAAAGAAAAGATATCGCGAAGTTTTTCAGGCGCCTTCGTCAGGCTTCGCACCCACTCGTCAGCGTCGAGGATCGTATAAACCGGTTAACGCCGATCGGAATACCGTTTCAGGATACGCGTTTCGGTGCGGCGCTGAACGGGCGACTGCTCGGTGTTCAGATCCGTCGTGCTTTGTGGAAGATGGATGCGCGACGCTCGCTCCTGTGGTCGTATTCACCTCATTTTCTCGATCTCCGTTCGTCCCTTGGTTCCGACCTGTCTCTCTATTACCGCGTAGACGATTACACCACCGCTCCGCAAATAAACTTGAGCTATATCGAGAAGCAAGAGGCGAGTGCGGTCGAGCTCGCAGATCTCTGCATTGCAGCGAACACTCAATCTGCCGAGGTGCTCGCATCCGCTCGAAACAGGATCCTCGTGCCCAACGGCATCGACCTGTCGGTGTATGGAGAGGAAGTACTCGACGAGGATCCGACGCCCGATGTTGGTCATCCGCGGCTGCTGTTCGCAGGAACGTTCGATACCTGGGTGGATACCGGTCTTCTTCGCGAACTAGCGCTCGCTCACCCGGATTGGAGCATCGTTCTAGCCGGAGAAGTGAAGATTCCGCTCGAGTCGGTGACCGAGCTGCCCAATGTTCACTTCCTCGGCTTGCTGCCCTACGACGAGCTGCCGGCGCTCATGGCCCATTGCGACGTAGGCATGGTTCCGTATTTCGTAAACCGCTTCACCACCAGCGCATGCATTGGCAAGATCTACCAATTCCTGGCAATGGGTCTTCCCGTGATCAGTACTCCAGTTCTCAGCCCATCGGACTATGGAGATCACGTGGTCTGTGCTCCAACGGATGCGGACGCGTTCGGCGAAGCGATTGCAACGCTGCTGGCAGAAGACAATAGGGAGAAGAAAGCGTCCCGGCGAAATTACGCTCTTCAGCAAACGTGGGCGGCCCGATTCGACGCGATCGAGTCGGAAATCGAGAGGTTGCTCGCCGAGAAATGCATCAACTAGGTCTCGTCACGACGCTCGCAAAGATGCCCGGCTATTGACGGTGATGACTTCACCGAGCCCGACAATCCTGGTGTTGGTCCTCTCGGTCGATCGCGAGCCCTGGCGCGGTATCGAGCTACAAGGCCAGCGCGCAACCTGGTCTTCTCCGGAGGCCATCCCCAGTGGATGTGAAGTGGTGTACTACTACGGAGCCGAAGGGTTGTACCGCTTCGTTGGTCGCGCCGCTGGACGCTTGGTGCTCCTCGATGGTGCGGGCCCGTTCTCTCGCGCCGCGCGCCGCGCTGGAGAAAGTTTCGTGGTCAGGCTGTCAAAGCGTGGAGCAAGAGCGACCGCCACGCTCACGGGAGATCGCCTGCTCACTCGCGTACCAGACGCACACAAGTTCACCCTCCCGAAGATGATCAGCGCCTTGCGCTGGGCGACGGCGCCAGAGATGCCGCGGTTCGACTACGTCTACCGCACGAATACATCCTCGTATCTCTCGCTTCCCCGGCTTCAGGAGATAGTGACGGCGATGCCAAGAACCAACTGCTACGCGGGGTTCATCGGCCAGTATCCATCAGGGCGGTGCCAGTTCGCTTCGGGCTCCGGCATGCTGATGAGCTGGGATATTGCCGTACGGGTCGGAGGCACGCTTACCGGCTGGGAATGGGGAACGATCGACGACGTGGCTCTGGGAGCTTTTCTAGCGGCGAGCGAGATCTCTCCTCAGCCGCTGCCAAGGGTCGACACGCCAAGCGTTGACGACGTCGAAGAGCTCTCGAGCGAGGAGCTCCGTGACGCATTTCACTTCCGCTGCAAGAGCCCGAGCGAGCCGCGCACCGATGCAGCGATCATGCGGGCCATACATAGGCGACTGTACGGCGAGCCGGGTGCAGTACAGTGACGATCGAGCGAAGCCGCGTGAGTTAGCCGGCGATCTCGCGCCGGCGTAGGTATCCGCCGGGATGATTGGTGATCAGATACCGCTCGCGGGTGAAATCGGTCTCGAACTCCCGTGTTCGCGAGAGAAAAGCCTTTACCGCCTGGGCGGGCCCCGGCAGCAGATCGCGCGAGACCAAACCGATATTCGTGTCCTCGACGATCAAGTAATAGCCAGGAGAGACGAGGGGGCTGTAGGCCTCCAGCTCGGCCGCAACGTGGGCCTGCGAGTGATCGGAGTCGAGGATGACCATCACCTGCTTACCCTCGGTGCGCTTTCGTACTTCTTCGAGAACCTCTTCGGAAGTTGACGAACGCCCGCCGAGATAGGTGATACGCGGATGCTGGGCGTATTCCGTCGATACCGGGTTGATATCGATCGAGATCACCTCGCCTGAACCCATGAGCTCACAAACGCCGGCCAAGAAGGCCGCGCTGCCAGAGTACGCAGTGCCCGTCTCGACGATCACATCCGGCTTAGTCTCGTTGAGAATCTCCTGGTAAATCCAGAGGTCGAGGGGATTTTTGAGCGTGCTCATCCCGAGCCAGCGAGTACGTGAGCAAGCCTCCGAGTAATGGAGCCGGCGGCTGGCAAGCGCCATCACAGCCGGGCCGAGCTTTCGTTCGACCCAGAAGTGGAACATCGTCCAGGGCCGCTTTACTCGGTGCCGGCCAAGGCGAGCGATAGTCTTTAGCCGGTCGTCGACCGAGGTCGGGGATTCACCAGGCACCGACTGGATAGTAGTAGAAAGAGAAGTGTGGGCCGGCATAACGCGCTTTGCGACCCCGCTGCAGTCGCCCCATTCTGGATTCCGACGAGCGGGGTAAGTCTCTAGACCTATTCGGCCTCGTCGTCTGCGGCGAAGTCGATGCTCGATACGGGGTGGCGGTCGTTCACGCGCTGGTCTTCTGGTGGAAGTCGCATGTAGTCGCCATACATGTGAGTCAGATACTCATGCCAAAGCTTAGGTACACGTGCTCGAACGTCCTCGAACGGCAGCGTCTCTCCTCCGGCGAACCACGATCGCGCTGCTGACTCTCGCTCGTAACCCCATGCGCCTCCCATATTCACTACGATCTCGCTGTCGTCGAAGGGATACCGGACAGTCATCTTCTCGCACAGAGCGATCGCCATTCTGCGTGGAATCAATCGCGCAATACGATCGCGAAAAGTCGTGCGTTGAGAGCGTTCGAGTCTTGAGCCAATCTTGACCATGCACGCTCTGAGAGCCATTCGATGTAGTGCTCTGGCTCGTGCGTTGCGAGGTATTCCGTCGAGGGGAAATACATCGATCTTGATACCGTGATGTATCGGAAGGCGAGCCGTCGCTTGCTCGATATATCTCGTGCCGTTCATTCGGAGTTTGCCGAATATTGCGGTGTAGCTCGGCTCCGTGTGATATGTCTGCCAGAAGAACCTCTCATCGAGCTCTGTCCGGCAATAATCCGAGAACTGCTCGTAATCGGGACGTGGTAAACCGACATCTATGTCGTCATCCCAAGGAATAAAACCCTGATGTCGTACGGCTCCAAGCGCCGAGCCCGCAAGCAAATAGTAGCGAAGCGAATGCTTTTCACATACTCGCTGAAGCTCTTTGAATATCTCGAGCTCAACTGCTTGTAATCGTTGAAGAGACGGGCTCATTGCCGTGCTTCGCCGAGTTGGCCTTTCAAGCGAGTCTGAAATCGCGATGACAGCCGAGGCGCCGTAGTTTTAGGAAGATTCGAAGGGTTGATTCGATTCATTGTAACCCGTCGTGTGCAGGAATCCTTTGAGTGCAGTTGTCGAGACGCCGCTAGTTCTCGGTAAGTAGACGACCTGGCAGTATTGCGCGAGCTCGTCGAACTTGCCGCGCCAATCGTCGCCCATCACGAAGATATCAACGCGATGATGGCGAATATCCTCTTTCTTCTGATCCCAAGAATACTCGGGTATTACGATATCGACACACTTAATATTCTGAACGATCTCCGCGCGTTGTGCGTAGGGAATGATCGTCGCTTTCCCTTTTGTGGAGTTGAACTCGTCGGAGGAGACCGCGACTACAAGCTTGTCTCCGAGAGCTTTGCACCGTTGGAGCAGCCGAAGATGGCCAATGTGAAAGAGATCGAAAGTACCGTAAGTGATGACGGTTTTACTCAATGGAGATCATTCAGTAGGAATCGGAGTTAACGATGCACGAGCAGTATAAAGAGCTACCGCGCAGGCTTGAGTCGCAGCCGCGCGAACCAGGGATTGCTCGTAGGAATCACCTCTGCCAGCCTGCGGGCGAGGATCTCACTGGCGGGGAACCACGAGCGAGCGAAAAAGATGAAGACGCAGACCCCTGTAAGGGCGCCTAGCTCGGCAACGATCGCCACGACGAGACTCTCACCGGCGAGCAGCTCTGCGATACCGAACGCGATGGCGAATGCCCCCAGCGAGCCCAGCGCATGCGCGACGTGGCTTCGATATACAAGGCGCGAATCGACGACACCTCGACTGACGAAGGTTCTGAGCATGATCGCGTAGGTCAGCCACTGGGCGATGGCGACACCGACCAAAAGCGAGTTGAGCCCCAGCCCGGCCAGCTCCACGGTTCCGACAGCCGCGGAGAGCAGAACGAGAAGCACGATCAGGCGGAACGCTGCGAATCTGATCCATCCCAGAGCTTCCGCTGCGTTCGTCAGTAGCCCGGTCGGGAACAGTCCGCACGCGATCAGAGCGCACAGCCGAAGCAGAGGTATGGCTCCATGCCAGTTCGCGCCGAGCAGCGCGTTGACTACCACCGGCGATGCTCCGGCAACGAACGCGAATACCGGCCAGGTGAAACCGGTCGCAAGGGCGAGACCCTCGCTCAACATCGCCTTTGTCCGAGCGATGTCGTCCCGAACGCGCCCGTAGAGAGGAAACAGAACCTTTGTGATTCCGATCTGAAGGTATCCGACCGGGATGTTGATCACGAGGCTCGCGCGCGAGTAGAGACCGAGCGTGGGTGCGCCGAAAGAGCGACCCGCGATCCAGCCCGGTATCGCGTTGACGGCCCACGAGCCGAAGTACAGTCCACTCAACTGGCTGCCGTAGGTGAGAAGCTCACGTCCCTCGGAGCGATCGAAGCCGAAACGCAGATCTCGGCGCGCGAGTACGGATGCCCAGAAGAACAGAATGACGCCGCT
Source organism: Actinomycetota bacterium (assembly GCA_003170995.1). Classification (GTDB taxonomy): domain Bacteria; phylum Actinomycetota; class Thermoleophilia; order Gaiellales; family Gaiellaceae; genus Fen-549. The sequence goes on from PMXT01000157.1 coordinate 12,795, forward strand.
GACGACCTGGCCGATCGCGAGTGCAATTGCGGAATGTGTGAAGACGGCGACGGTGACGCCCGTACCCATTCCGCAGACCTGGGCGCTCGTCTCCGCGACAGCAGCGACGCCGAATCGCAGACGGCGCCGGACGAGGGCTATCGGCACGCTGGCAAGCGAGGTGAAGAAGAGGGCGACCGCGAGAACGCGAACGAGCGAGGTTGCCGAGCTGATCTTCCAGGCGGCGGCCCACTGTGCGGCGAACACCCACATCAACACCATCACGAGAGTCGCAGCCGTAAGCGACAGTGTGATCGCGCTCCCCACCGTCTTTTCGCCCAGCTCCGCGCGCCTAAGGAGCCCCAGGCTGATGGTCGAGATCGTGAAATAACTGGCGAGCAAGAGAGCGAACTGGGCCGCGGCGTAAGCCCCGAACCATGCGGGCGAAATCAGGCGCGCGGTCGCCGCCGTGGCCGCGATCTGTGCGACCACCAACACGGCGATTCCGGCGTAGTTCGAGAGGATGCCCTGGAGGGCGCTCTTGGTCAGCGAGACGGGCTTTGCGTCTAGGTTGCTTGCGTCCAAAGCGCCTCGCTATCCAAATACCGATTGCGGAACCGCTAACGGGCGCAACCTCGTTGCGCCTTCCTCCTCAGGAGGAGCCTGCCATCGGCGGCTTCTTCGTAGATCGCCATGTACTCCTCGACGGCTCGTTCCGGTCGGAAGCGATCTCGCACCTCCGTCACGGCCTCCGCAGTCACCTCTGTTGGGCTGGCGAACTCTTCTTCGATCGCGGCCGCCCATCGGGCCGCGTCGTGAGGAACCAGGCGGGCATGAGGTATCGACGCGAGCCACTGAAGGCCGATCGTATCGGCGCCTATCACCGGTACGCCCGCACAGAGCGATTCAATTGCGACGTTGGAGAGCGACTCCTGGAGAGAAGGAAGAAAGGTGAAATCGCAGGCGGCAAGCAACGCCGAGATGTCGTCGCGCGGTCCGAGGTGATGCACCGTGTGCCGGGTCGGGATGTGTTCCCAGGCGGCTGTCTCGATGGCCGTAGCGTTCGCGCGATGTCCGATGTGAAGTAGATGCATCGGTGTTACGACGCTGCCGAGCGCCTCTGCAACGAGCTCGTGATTCTTAACCTCTGCGCAGTTTCCGATCATCCCGACAACGAATGCATTGCCTCCGATATCGAGCTCGCTGCGGAGACGCCGGCCCGCCTCCACGGTCGACTCCGTGATAATCGACTTCACATCGACGAAGCCCTCTACGACGCGCGTCGGAGTTTTGAAGAGGCGAAGCTCGGTTTCGGCCACTTCCTTCGATACGGAGACCCAGACGACGCCGAGCCGCAGTGCGAGCGCGTTTCGAAACGAGCGTTGAATGCGAAGCGCACCGTGGTAGCGGTAGAGACCGTGCACGGTCCTGACGACGCCTCTCACCGAGGGGCAGGAAACGGCAAGCAGAGAGACGGCGTCGGCGGCGCTCTCGCTCCCGATGTGCACGATGTCGGGCTTGACCTTCGCCAGCGTCCGTCTCAGTGCGATCAAGCCTCTTGCCGAGCGGACGGAGGGGAGAACGATCACGGGGTATCCGGCGGCTTCGAGTGTTGCGGCGTAGGGGTGTTCGCCGTCGGCCATGCCAACGATGACGGGCTCGATTCCAGCCCCTCGCCACTGCTCGAACGAGCAGGCGAACTGACGCTCGGCGCCGCTCGGCATCAGGCGAGCCAGTACGTGGAGGATTTTCATCTCACCCAAGCTGCCGCTTGCTCGTAGACGTCTAGATACGCAGCGGTGACCGCCGACGCTGAGCACTGCGAGACAACTCGTTGACGCGCGGCTTCGCCGAGTTTCTTCCGTCGCCCTTCGTCTTCGAGCAACGAGGAAACCGCCGCGGCGATTGAGGCCGCGTCATCCGTGTCAACCAGGACGCCCGCGCGGCCGTCGTCCAGCAGCTCGGGCACGTCGCCAGAGCTCTTGCCGCCCACGACCGGTAGTCCGAAGGACATCGCCTCGGCGATGCTCATGCCGAACGATTCCTCGCGCGAGGCGTGAACGAAGACCGTTGCCGTACGGAAGAGCGTATCCAGTCTTGCCCTGTCTACCTCTCCGCAGAAGTCGATGCTTTGCGAAACCCCCAATTGCTCGGCGAGACGGTACAGATCGGAGTCGGGCGTGAGGCCCGGCCCGGCGAGTATCAGCCTTACTCGGGAGTTCGTGGAAAGAATCGTCGTCATCGCTCGCACGAGAGCAGCCACGTTCTTCAGGGGCGAGTCGCTTGCAACCTCGAGTATGACCCGATGCTCGGCGCTCTCGACAGATCTCGTTTTCGAGGTCGGGATAGGAACCACGTTTGGGATGATTCGAATCGGTCGCCGATCCAGCATTTGCTTGCGCCATTTGGCGGCCGTATCAGCGGAGACGGCGGTCAGCGTGACGCGGCGCAAACGAGTTGCGGCGGCCATGGCGAGACCGATGGCCCGATACGCGTCTGGCTGATAGCGGAGGACCGTCAGCGGTGCGTCGTGGAGGGTGACGACCACGGGTCGTTTTCGAAACGACGTCGCGCCCAGGGCGAACTCATAAGGCCAGTGCGCATTGATGACGGAGCCAGATGTTTGCGAGAGAAGGTCGCGGACGCCTCGCCGCTCTTGGCGAAGGAAATCTCGACCGCGATGTCGCGCTCTCGGCCGGTAGCAACCGGTGAGGATTCGGAGTCGCGGTCCCTCGAGGATCATCGGCCCGTCTTCGAGCTCTGGCGCCAGCGTGACCAGCTCCACCGCTGCGCCGGTTTCGAGGAAAGCCTCGACCAGGCCGGTCAGCGCTGGACCGCCCAGCCCAGGAGTCGCGAGTGCGCGTTCGCGATCCTCGGAATCGAGCCATTTTGCAAGCCGCTGTGGACTCGCTGGGCCTGCGAGAACAATCGGGTCGATCATCGCTTCGGCCGCCTCGACAGGTGCAGAAGAGATAGCGCGAAGTGGACGTACGGGCTCAACCAGAAAATCGGCCACAGCGGGCCTCCGTGGCGCCTCAGATAGCGCGCTCGCGTGCGCGGCGGCACCCCCTTACGTCCGAGCAAGAGCCTTGTTCTCTCGCGCAAAGGAAGCGCGGAATCCAGCCAGAGCGCGATTTGATGATCGTATGGGCATGACCCGACGGTTCCTGGCGCAAGGAGATTGACCGCGCTAGCCTTGCGGGCACGGAAGCCGTAGTCGAAATCGGCGGCAGCGTGCTCGAACCCACCGTCGATGAGGCCGACCATTTGCGCGACGGCTCGAGGAACGAGCACGATGTTGCCTTCGAAGGTATCGACCTCGACGGGCTGCTGGTCGGGCGAGATACGGTTGAAGCGAAGCGGGTGGAAGCGATGCCGTCGCATGCCCGAGTACGTCAGCTCGCCACTATCCGGGTCACGGAGCGCACCGATCACGATGCATGCTTTTTCGGAGGCTCGCTCGACCGCCAGAAGGCGCGTCACCGCATCGGGGTCGAGGACGCCGTCGTCGTTGAGCCAGAGAAGATAGTCGGGAGAGCCCTGCAGCGCGCGCTCCTCGGCGATTGCCATGCCGCCCGCCCAGTACAGGTCGCCCGAGCCGCGGATGAGCGTTATCGGCCTGCCCAGCCTCTGTACCGCTTCGCCCGTTCCGTCACTGCTTCCATCGTCCACCAGGACGGCATCGAGAACTGTCTCGTCCGGTAGTTGCTGATCGAAATACGATTGTAGGCAAGCGAGAGTCTTGTCCCGGCGGTCGTGGCAGGTGAGGATCGCCGTGATCTTCATCGAGCGTTGGCAAGCCGGTCGGTTTCCGACTCTGGCTTCTTCCCAGCGATCTGACGTGATTGCCACAAAGCAGTGGGAGGTAACGCCCCGATGAGAATTCCAAGTATGAGTCCTTGGACTAGGTCCGGGGAAAGCGATACGAAATACATGAGCTGCGCAAATAGAAGAAGACCGATGACCATCGGCGTCAATCCGAGCTTTGGTGCGATTTCCGCGCGGTGCCTCCAGAGTAGGAAGTACAGGGCGAGCAGAATTAGGACTCCCAATGCACCGAAGCGGAGAAAAAGCTCTACGTAGAAGTTATGGGGCAGAACATCGGTGGTTACGCCGTTAATCGTTCTCGTCCAGGGCGATCCCGAGGGAATGCCTGTGACTATCTCTTTAATCGAATGATGCTTGGCCAGCAGCTCTTTCCAGCCGGTGATACGCCATCCGAAGGTGCCGCTTGATTGCGTGGC
>PMXT01000157.1:17062-25151 GCA_003170995.1 Actinomycetota bacterium
GAAAAACGCGATGATGCCGATGGCCAGCCCGATGGCCCAGATCGTTCGCAGCTGCAAGGCAAACACTCCAATTCCCAAGATAATCGCAAGTACGACACCCGAGCGACGCGACGGCCAGCGCAGGACGCTAAGGATGGCAGCCACTTCGACGATTAGTAGTCCGCCAACACCCACGATTGGCCGAGAAATAATCTCTGTGCCGTTGCTCATGATGACCTCACTGTTGGACTGAAAGCCATAACGTAAGTAGAAGAAAGCGGCTACGGTGATGAGCAGGAAGCACGTGAGAGCGAAGGGTCGCCACACGCGCTTGTCCCAGCCACGAGGTACGGAAGCGGCATAGGCGAGTGGCGCCAGAAAGTACAGGATCGGCCGACCCTGATTCACGGCGCTCTGAAAGTCGAAGGCGAACATGCCGCGAGCCACGTGAATAGCCGTAAGTAGCGCGAGCAAGAAAACCAGGCCCTGCTCTCGACCCTGTAGTCCACGGGTGATCAGCCTGTATCCGGCTACGATCAGGAATGCCACCGCAACGACATCGTAGGAGTAGATAGTGAATCCTCCCGAGAAGCGTCCCGGATACGCGTGCTCGATGCGGAGCAACGGATCGAATTCGCGCCACACGGCTTGTACGAGGACGAATATGGCGAGAAGCGCCGACACCGCGACAAGCGGCCACTTCGCGGCAAGGATCGTAAGTGCGGCCAGAGCAAGGCCGACGGTGATGAGAATTAGGAAGTCGCCCGTCACTGTTCCGCGCGTCGCTACCGACTCCACCTGGATCAGCCGATCGACGGCATTCTGGTCGATATTGGGCGTGATTCCACACCCGGGTATGACGCAGTAGTTGAATTGTAGGAGTTTGCCTCCGGTGACCTTGTACGCGCGTAATGTGTCCGCTGTGCGCAAATATGTTTCATCTACGGGGAACGCACGTAGATGACGCAAGGTATTGATAGTGCTTTGATTTACGGCGATAAAATTACGCCAGCCAGCAAATAGCTTGAAACGAGCGATGCGAAGCGGAGCGCCCCCGACCACTTCGTAGATGGAGCCCGCCTCGGTTACTCGCAAAAAAGTACCGTCTCGAGGCATCCCGTGCCCGTGCTCGAGCCGGTTGATCGCGATCTGGTTGACGTTGACGGCGCCGGGACAGCCTGCAAGCGGCTTGCAGTCCGTGATACGGAGTGCTGCACCACCGGCGATCCGGTAGACGCGGCTGGTGCTGGAAACCCGAACGTAAGCCCCATCGCTCATGGGAGCCGCGGAGAGGGGAGAGGCGGAAGGCTTAGCCGCAGGCCCTGGGCCCGCCCAGGCCGGTACGGTCGATATCAAAGAGCCTACGATCGCCACCAAAAGAAGGAGCGGTCGCAGGGAGAACGGTCGCATGACGGCAATACTAGTGACGCGAGACCGGATCGACCGGTTGCGGGGGGCGGTCACGCGTCCGGTGTTCTAGCGGTCATGCAGCGTGATTCGATCTCGAGCCCGGCGCGGAGGTTGGCGACGGCTAGGTAGCGCCCTTACCGCCAAAGACGACGACGATCGTCATCGCCAGAATTCGCAGGTCGCGGCCGATGGAGAGATTCTCGATGTACTCGCGCTCGACGGCCAGGCGCTCCGGGAACGTGAGCTTGCCCCGCCCGTAGACCTGCATGGGGCCCGTCAATCCGGGTTTCACCGAGACCCGGAAGAGATGCTCCGGCTCGTAGCGCGCGACCAGCTCGATCTGCTCCGGGCGAGGCCCGACCAGGCTCATCTTGCCGAACAGCACGTTGACGAGCTGTGGCAGTTCGTCGAGGCTCCAGTGCCTGAGGAAACGGCCAACACGGGTGACGCGAGGATCGTTCGTCAGCTTGAACATCGGCTCTGCGAGCATGTCGAAGGGCACGAGGTCCTGAAGTTGCTTCTCGGCGTCGCGAACCATCGTGCGGAACTTGAGCATTCGGAACGGCTTTCCTTCGAAGCCGGCTCGCCACTGCAAGTAGATGCCCGGGCCGCGGCTGTCGAGGCTGATCGCGAGCGCGATCAATACGAAGAGAGGCGCCAATAACAAAAGCGCGATCAGGCTGACGAAGAAATCGATCAGGCGCTTCAAGAAGAGCGTCGATCGAGCGATGGCCCAGGTGCGGTATTCGAGCACGGGGAGGTCGGCGATGCGGCTGAGCTGAACCGCGGTGCCGAACAGGCTTCTCGTCAGGGGAACGACACTGAGCCTGATGTTCTGCTCCTGCCCCAGGGCGATGAGACGAGCGATGTCTCGTCCGTCGGTGGCGGCGGAGGCGACGACGATCCTGTCGACCGATCGCCACAAACCATCCCCACGGCGCAGCTCCTCGATATCCATCTCCGGGATGCTGGCGACGATCTCGAGATGTGTCTCGGGGAACAGCTCGACCTTGCGCAGGAACGCCTCGGTCTCCTGGCCCGAGCCGACGACGATGGTGCGCTCCGGCGGGGTGATGCTTCGCCAGAGCCGGCGGGTAAGGCCTCTGAGTACGAATGCAAAGACGAAGGTGGCGAGCGCGAAATGCGCGGCGCCGATCATCGCGAACGATCCCGGTACGGGCAGGCGGAAGAAGAGAACGACGCCGGCGGAGCCCAGCAGGGCCCAGACCACCAGCGGCGATACTTCGTCGATCGTGAGATGGCGGAGAGACCGTTGATCCCGGTCGTAGAGACCGAGCAACTTGGCGAGAATCACCCACGCGGGTACGAGCGTGACGATCCAGAAGAACGCGTTGATGTTATTCCCGGCGAAGAAGCCGATCCAGAGCGCGCCGAAGAGAACGGCGAGGATGTCGCCGGTGGCAAGCATCCGACGGAGAAGAGGCTCGCGCCACTCGTTGGACGAGGGTTCCGCCCAAATGTCGTCATGACCGGCGATAGAGAGCGATTTGGCGGACTGATTATCGTGTGACGGGGCGCTCGACATGAGGCTCTCTACTGTCTCGTGACCGTGATACGGCGATTGGGCTTCCTGTGACTTAACTTTGTCACTCCACCCGGTAATTCCTGGTGGTTCCGTTGTCTCGCTCACATCTACCCGGCGAGACGCAGCCTAACACACCCCTATCTTTGTGGCTATAGGTAAGTCCCAGGCGCCGAGCAGCGTCTTCTCGGCGGACGAAGAGGGTATTCGCGTATCTGGTAGAGACGCCCTACGAGCGAATATCGGTAGGGATGCGCGTTCGAGGGGGTCAAACCTAGCCGGAAAAGAGCGGTGACCTTGGGTTGAGCGACTTGGCCCGGTTCAGACTCCGCTCGGCGCCGCGGATGTTTCCTAGCTTGACGTCGAGACGACTGGACACGAGCCATAGCTGCCAGTTGGTCGGGTCACGCGCGATCGCACTCTCGATCCATCCGTGCGCGCGGTTAACGAGCCCTTTCTCCTCACCTACCAGAGCGAGTTGGAGGTATGGGTCAGCGGCCCACGGTTGGAGGTTGCGAGCGTCCATGGCGGCTCGAAGTGCCTCTGTCGTGTTCCCTTTCCGGTCGTAAGTCTGGCTGTCTTTGATCCTGAGCTGAGAGAGGAGCGGGATACCTTGGGCACAGATGAGTAACCACACTCCGATGAGCGCCGCCACTCCCAAACCGAATCGTCTCTGCTGCGTGTTACGCCGCGCGCTCGCGCCGCTCGCCAGCTGTGGCGGGTTCAGAGTCGCAATCGCGTCGCTACTCAGTAGCGCAAGCACCACGATTCCGACTCCGGCTACGACGGTGAGCTCCCACATCCAATCGGATCCCGCGGCAACCGAGAACGCGGTGAAAACGGCAGTCAGCGTCGCCAGGGCTACGCGTTTTTCGCCCGAGCTGCGAAGCGAGCGGCATACTCCGATACCTATTCCGGCCAGTGCCAGAAGCGTCGTGAGAGCGAATCCCGGAATCCCCAGCTCTCCGAGTGACTCGATATAGAGCGAGTGAGCGTCCCTGACCGGGAGTGCGAAGTCGGCGGGCATCTGCTTTGTCCACCACTCCTCGTATGAGCCCGCTCCGTTGCCGAGGAACGGATGGCTCTCCCACTGGTCGATCGAAGCCGTCCAGAGCTGCCAGCGGCCGCTGCCGCTGCCGCTGAGCAGGTGTTTCGTCGCGTATTTGCTATGAGGAATGGTGCCTGGCGTGCGCTTGAACGCCTGGAACTGTCGGACGGGGTGGCTGGCGACGATCCCGACCACGAAGACACCGACCACGAGAGCGACGGTGGCCCGGCCCAGCCACGGCTTGGGCTGGAAGTTCCTCCTCTGCGCGAGGCGGGAAGCGGCTTCGCGACCCGCGGCGTAGGCTGCTCCGGCAAGCAGGCAGACGAGCGCCACGAGTAGTGCCGCGGTTCGTCCTTCGCGCTCGACCAGGCTCGTCCCGAGCGGCCCGTTGACGAGCGCGTTGCGCGATTCGAGTACGGCGATTGCGGCGACCGAGCCCAGCGCTCCCCAGAGAAGCGCTGCGCTGGCTACCCAGCGCCGCTCGGTGAGCAGGAGGAAGGCGACGACTCCAACAAAGGCAGTGACAATGCCGCCGCGGGAAGAAGCTAGGAACACGACAGAAGCGATCGCCGGAATTGGCGCGAGCGCGAGTCCGCGAATCACCGGCCTATTACTCGAGACAGCGACTCGAAGCAGTAGGGGTAGGCCCAGCGCGACGAAGATCGCAAGCCCGTTCCAGTACCCCAGCGGGAAGCTGAGTCGGGCTACGACGCTGGGCAGGAAGGTCGCCAGTCCTTGGTCGCCGAAGGAGCCGGGGAAAAACCTACTGACGAGAGCGATAAACGCCACCAGGGAGATCGCGATCGCCAATCCGTCACACCAGAGGAGAATCGACCTGCGTCTGACCGCGAGGGTCGTGAATACGAAGATGGCGAGGAACAGTGAAACCCGGTTGAACTCGTTGAACGCGTTCTCGGCGCTCGGCGCCCAGAACACCGACGCGAATGTCCAAGCACATAGCGTCGCCAGGAGCCCTCCTGCCACCAGCGACGCTCGAGTGACTCGCTCTGCGCTGAGCGTTCGCAGTACCACGCCGATGATTACCGTCCACCAGAGCGCGATCGCGAGCGTATTACGACTTGGCAGGGAGTAGCTACCGTCGTCGTACGCGGCCATAAAAGTGATGGTCGCAACCGAGAGCGGAACCAGCAGGCTCGGCGAGAACGCGGCCGAGCGGATTCTGTTTAGCTTCGCCATGTGGCTGGTAGACTAACTACTTCGTGTCAGTTCGAGGATGAGAGAGGCTGCAGCCGGATTTGTTTTGCCGCAAAGTAATAGTCGTTTGCTTTCTAGTCGCCGCACTGGCGGTTCCTGCCNNTGCTCCGCGTGCCAGCAGTACGTAGAGAAAGTCGCCACATCCGGCGGTTCCAATGCAGTTGGGGTTGGAACGGTGAAGACGGCAAAGCTGTCCGAGAGGGCCATGGCCGCTCTTAGATCTGCGGATAGCAATATGCGCAAGAATCTCAAAGATATCGCTACCTCTTCGGAATACGGTGCGCCGACCGCGGAAATCTCGTCGACGGCTCCTCGAGTCGGAAATCTCGACTCTTCGGTCGGCAAGTCGCTCGGGGCCGCGATCGTATCGCTCGGTGGCGGCAGCACGGCTCGCCTCGTGGCCTTGCTGATCGCAATCGTTGGTACTACCGCCGCGGTTGGGATAATCGCCATCCGCAAGCAGCGCGTTTAGCGCCACTAGCGGCTCTCCATCCAGGCCCGGTTGCGGCGCCGACTTATCGCGCCGGTGTGGTCGATTCGTGGCGCCAGGCTGCCGCTAGGAACCCTTTCCCGCGATCAAAGTGCTCTATCCCGCTCGACTTTCAGCGTGTTCGACATGTGCCCGGCCGGCACGGTCGATCCGGAAGCCGCGGCGCTGCCGAGCGTAGCCAGGCAACGACGCCTCGGCTCGAGCCTTAGCAGACCCCGAAAACGCAGTACGCCCGGGACCTCTTGGGGGCAATCAGCGAGAACTCGGCGGACTGATCGCTGCCATCAGATAGGCGTGCCCGGAGGTAGAGGGTGTTCGCGGGTTTGGGAATCGAGACCTTGAAGATGCCATAACTGTTGGCGTTGAGCGTCTTCACGTGCTTCCATTTGCTACCGGACTTGCGCTCGATCAAGACGCTGCCGGCGCTGCTGGTCGGCGTTCGCCCCCAGAGCAGTACGGACGATTTCTTCTTCGATGTCCGGGGCAGAGCGACAAAGGGGAAGCGGAACGCGCGCAGCACCGGCTTGGCGCTATCCGACGAGATGCCGTCAGAGCCGGCGAAGTAGAGCCCAGACTGCCAGGGCGATGTGGCAAGCGGCTGGTCGCGGAGGATGAACCAGTTGACGAGCGACACCCCGGAGCTCCACATCTGATAGAGAGCTTGCGCGACCCAGCGCGTCTCGAGCGAGACGGGAACGCCGTTCGGATCGGGCGGTTTCGAATCCCAGCTGAACTCGGTGACCCAGAGACGCACCTTTTGTGCCGAGACGACGTGGTTTGCCTTGATGGCCTTGTTCAACACGGCTCGTATCTCATCCATGTTGCCGAGCGACACGTTGCCGTGAATTTTCGCTTTGGTCGTAGGGCCACCCTCGGTATAGGGGTGATGAGACCAGATATCGAACTTCGTCTTCGTCTTGCACGCGGACTTGTAGGTGTACGTGACTTTCTTGGTCTTCGCGTTGCGAACCTTCTTCTCGCTGACGCAGAGCACTTTCTCCATGAAGACGAGCGGCATCGTCGCTCCCCTGCTCGCATTTACCACGCCGAACGGCGCCGTCTCTCCACCGATGACGACATTGGTGGTATTCACTGCGTGCAGCGCATCGGCTGCGGCGTTGAGCATCGAGCGGTACCAACTCGGAGCGAACGCCTTCCGGTTTGCCATTTGCGGGTTCAAGAAGGAGCTCAGATTGGGCTCGTTCCAGATTGCCCAGTACTGCACTCGGGGCAGATCCTCGAAGCTCCCGCTGTAGCGCGTGGCGGCAGCGGTCGCAAACTTCGCCAGGGCGCTCGCGCTCGGCTTGTATGTCCCGCTGGCGGCCGACCCGCGCCCGGAGCCCTCCGCCCAGAGCGGAGCGGACGAGATGGTGACAAGTGGCGTCAAGCCGGCTGCCGTAGCCGCTTTGATCACCTTGTCGCATCCACTCCAGTTGTAGTTGGGATCGGCGGGATTATCGGGCTGGAAGCCAGTGGGCATCGCGGACCCTGAAGGCGCGACGCTCGACCAGTAGACACGGATCTCGACGTACTTCGCACCGGCGGCACGGATGCGCTCGAGTTGCGTTGTGTTATCGGCGTCGGAGGATAAACCTTGGAAGCCGACTCCGGTCTCCATCGCTCCTGAAGCCGTCTTGACCACCGCTACCTTCTGTGCGCCGGAGGCACTGGTCGCGACAACGACAACGACCATCGCAGCGAGGAGGACGAAACTCCCTCGAATAAGCTGGCGCATGGGCGCCCAGGGTACATGAAGCGCTTCCGGGATTGCCGTGTCGAAACGATAAGAGATGTAAAACGCGCGTAAAACCTGCCTTTCGCGCTCGCGGAGGGAGACAGTGTTGCTACACGGCCTCGGAGAGGATCGTGCGGCCAGCGGTGTCAGGCGGCTCCGGAAGGCCAGTCGCGCCCGGCCGGTAGGAGCCGCCGGCCGCATGGGGTTGGACAAGACCGAATCGCCTCTCGCGCTCTCGGGGCGTTGCTGGCGGTGCGGCGCCGAAGGAGACAGTGTTGCTACACGGCTCCGTAGAGCGACGTGCCGCCAGCGGCGTCAGGCGGCTCCGTAGGCCGGTCGCGCCCGGCCGGTAGGAGCCGCCGGCCGAGGGCGCGAGATGGGCGGTGCCGGGTTCGAACCAGCGACCTCCTGCTTGTAAGGCAGGCGCTCTCCCAGCTGAGCTAACCGCCCACGCCGCAAGTGTCCCAAATCTTGCCGACGCTGGTGTAGTGATGCGAAGCGTGTTGCCCGCGGTGGCCTGGTGACGATAGCGCACTAGCTGTCTCGTTGCGATCGTCGGCAGACCGGCTTGATAATCGAGCGAGCGGGTAGGGATAGAAGGTGCTCCACAGGGCAGAGAGCGTCGAAAATGGTGATCGAGCTCTATCCCCATTTCTGGGGGCTGATCGA
>PMXT01000054.1 GCA_003170995.1 Actinomycetota bacterium
GCGGCTCGAGTACGGCTACCAGGAGCGACCGGGCGGCATCGCCGAGGCGCTCGGGTTGGCAGAGCACTTCATGGGGGGCGACCGAATGGTCGTGATGTTGGCCGACAACGTGCTCGAGCGCTCGTTCGCCGCCTCGGTCGAGCACTTCTGCACGCAGGAGAAGGGAGGCCGCGTCCTTTTGGTGCACGAGCGCGATCCCGGGCACCTGCGCCATCTCGGCGTTGCTGAGCTTGACGGAAACGATCGCATAGTGCACATCGTCGAAAAGCCGCAGGATCCACCCAGTGATCTGGTCGTAACCGGGGTTTACTTCTACGACTCCGACGTCTTCGAGGTGATTTCCAAGCTGGAGCCCTCGAAGCGCGGCGAGCTCGAGATCACCGACGTGAACAACTGGTACGTCGAGCAGGGCGTGATGGAGTACGACCTGATCGAGGGCTTCTGGGGCGATGCCGGCGAGTCGATCGACGCCTACTACGCGGTCAACGACTTCGTGCGCAAGAGCGGGGTCAACAAGCAGTGACTGACGTCGAGCGCCGCCTACTCCAAGGTATGCAGCTGATTCCGCTGCGGCGCTTCGCCGACGAGCGCGGCTGGTTTTGTGAGATTCGACGCGACAGTCTCTTGCCGCGGCCGGTCAGGCAGACGAATGTCTCCTTCTCGCGCCAGGGCGTGATCCGCGGGCTCCACTTTCACGAGCGCGGGCAGGACGATCTCTTCGTCTGCCTGCAAGGCATGGCGCGCGTCGTCCTGCTCGATCGCGAATCGGGCGAGACCTTCTCGCTCGACATTGGCGACGAGAACCCGGTCGCCGTCTGGGTGCCCGGATACCACGCACACGGTTTCGAAGCCCTGACCGACGTTCTTTTCTGTTACCACGTCAGCGAGGAGTACGACGCGGACAATCCCGACGAGCGGGGGATCTCGTGGGCCGACCCGCGCGTCAAGCACCTGTGGAGCACACAAGCACCGATTCTGTCGCCGCGCGACCTCACCGCGTCCTGATCACCGGCTCGGCCGGGCAGCTCGGCCATGCGCTGGCCGAGGCGTTCGCCTCGGACGAGATCACGGGCGTCGACCTGGCCGAGTGGAACGTCGCCGAACCGGCGCCGTCCTGGCTCCGGGCACCCGACCTCGTGTTGCACGCGGCTGCCTGGACCGACGTCGACGGCGCCGAGGCCGACTGTATGGGCGCCGAAAGAGCGAACGTTGGTGGGACTAGCAACGTCGCCGCGCTAGGCACTCCACTCGTCTACTACTCCTCCGACTATGTCTTCAGCGGTACCAAGCGCACGCCCTACCTGGAGTCCGACGCTACCGGTCCGCGCTCGGTCTACGGGCGAACGAAGCTTGGAGGCGAGCAGGCTGCCGGCGAAAGGGCCTGGATCGTGCGCAGCTCCTGGCTGTTCGGCGCCACCGGGCACAACTTTCTGCGCACGATGCTCAGGCTCGGCGCCGAACGCGACGAGGTTGCCGTGGTGGACGACCAGCGCGGCTGCCCGACCTACGTTGGTCACCTCGCTGAGGCCACTCGCCGGATAATCCAGCTTCCCTTCAGCACCTACCACGTCGCGGCCGACGGGGACTGCAGCTGGAAGGAGTTCGCCGAGGCGATCTTCGAGGAGGCGGGTCTCCCTTGCCGGGTACGCGCGACCGCGACCGCCGATCTCAACCGTCCCGCTCCTCGTCCCGCCTACTCGGTCCTGCGCAGCGAGAAGCCCGAAACGCCTCGGCTGCCGCACTGGCGCGAGGGCTTGCGCGCTTGCTTGAGCGAGATTAAACGGCTCGGACAGTGAACGCACGCAGGTCCGCCATCTCGATGCAAGACGTACGCCTGCACCGGGGCAGGGTGTGGTTGCTCTCGGAGATCGACTGGCGTGTCGAGCCCGGCGAGCAGTGGGCGCTACTGGGCCCGAACGGTGCCGGCAAGAGCACCTTGCTCACGCTCGCGGCTGCTACCACGCACCCGACGTCGGGCAGCGTCGAACTGCTCGGTGAGCGGATGGGCCGGACCGACGTGCGGCGTCTGCGGGAGCGGATCGGCGTCGTCGAGGCGCGGCTCGATCGCAAGCTCGACGACACCTATGACGTCTCGACGATTGTCCTGACTGGCGCGACGGGAACACGGATCCCGCTCTGGGAGCGCTACGACGAGCAGGTGAAGGCTCGAGCCGAAGAGCTACTCGAGCTGTTCGGCTGCACCGACCTGGCCGCCCGCCCGCTCGGGATCTGCTCGCAAGGCGAGCGCCAGCGCATTCTTCTGGCCCGGGCGTTGATGAGCTCGCCGCGGCTGCTGCTACTGGATGAGCCGGCAGCCGCGCTCGACCTCCCGGCGCGCGAGGCGCTCTTGGTGGCCCTCGAGGCGCTCGCGGCCGCCGATCCCGAACTGACGACCGTGCTCGCCACGCACCACCTCGAAGAGCTGCCGCGAACAACGACCCATGCGCTGCTTCTTCACGGCGGCGAGATTGTCGCCTCCGGCCCCGTCGCCAAGACGCTCACGAGCGAGGCGCTCTCGCGTTGCTTTGCGATGCCGATCGAAGTCAGCCGCCGCGACGGGCGCTGGTGGGCGCACGCTCCGGCGGGGTGGCGCCGGGGCTGACCTCGGCGCCACCGCGTTCAGCTCACGCCAGCCAAGACTCCGAGCACCTCTTCGCCATAGCGCTCGAGCTTCTGGGGCCCGACTCCCCGCACCTCAGCCAACTCAGCGAGCGAGCCGGGACGGCGTGAGGCGATCGCCTCCAGGGCGCGATTCGTGAAGACGACGAAGGCCGGCACACCGTCGCTCTGGGCGCGGGTTTTTCGCCAGGCGCGAAGCGGCTCGAAACCGGGCGAACGGGCGAACGGCTCGACCCCGCTTCGCTCGAACGGCTCGTACTTGGTCAGGCCGAGCTCGACCAGGAAACGGCTTGGCGGCGCCTTCTCGGTATAGCTCAAGAAGAGGTGGCGCTTGGCACGGGTCAGGCCGACGTAGAGCAGGCGCCTCTCCTCGGCCAGCTCCTCGGCTCGATCGAGCGACAGCTTGCAGGGAAGTTCCTTCTCCTCCAGGCGCGGCAGGAAGACGGCTGTGAACTCGAGCCCCTTGGCGCGATGGTAGGTGAGGAGGTGAACACCTTTTCCGGCGGCGCGCGGATCGAAGCGGCGGCGGATCTCGGCCACGAAGGCGCCGCCGTCCAGCTCGTCGTCCTCGAGCTCCTCGGCCAGGCGAACGAGGCGGCTCATGTCCGCCAGCCTGGTCATCTCCCTGTCGCCGAGGCGCTTGGGCGGCTTTTCGACCCAGCCCTGGGCCTGGGCGATGCGGCGAACACCACGTGCGAGCTCGTGTGCGGGAAGCGAGGCCGCACGCTGGAGCAGGTAGCGCGCCGCCTCGCGCTCGAGCAACGAGGAGCCCTGGAAGGGAATCCGAGCGCCGGCCAGTGCCTCCTCGAAATCGGCGGCGCGCGCGTTCGAGCGGACGAGAATCGCCATCTGTTGGAAGTCGATTTCCTCCTTGCGCAGCTGCTCGATCCGCTCGACCAGGAAGCGCTTCTCCTCGTCGGGCCCGTTCAGCACGCGGCACTCGGGCTCGGCGCCGTCGGCGTGGGTGGGCCGCAGCGACTTGGTTGCGCCGCCGAGCCGGGGCACGAGCCGGTTCGCCAGCTCGAGCACCTGCGGCGTCGAGCGGTAGTTCGACTCCAGGGTCACGACGACGGCCTGCGGGAAGCGCTCGGGTAGAGCCAGCAGGTAGTCGGGGGTGGCGCCGGTGAAGCCGTAGATCGCCTGGTAGTCGTCGCCGACCGCGCAGAGCTCGTCGCGATCTCCGAGCCAGAGGTCGAGTAGCGACTGCTGGAGTAGGTTCACATCCTGGTACTCGTCCACGGTGAAGGTGTGGAAGCGCTCGCGCAGGAGCATCGTCGCCTGCTCGTCCTCCTCGTAGAGGCGGATCGCCAGCTCTAGCAAATCCTCGAAGTCGATCAGGCCGGCGTCCCCCTTGTCGCGCTCGTAGGCCTCGTAGACCTGCAGCATCAGATCGGCCGGAAGCGGCGGCTCGTGCCCATCGAGGCTGGAGAGATAGCGACTGGGCGGGACGCGCCGGTTCTTGGCCCGCTCGATCTCACCGGCGAGGTCGGAGGCCGTCCGGTAGCAATAGGGCCGGGGGAGGCTGTTGGCGATCCGGCGCAGGAGCAGGCCCTTGCTGGGAAGGATCTCGCCCATTCGGCCCGGGGCAAGCCAGCGCAGCTGTCCGAGCGCCGCGGAGTGAAAGGTTCGCGCGCTCACGCTCTCGACCCCGAGCGCCTTCAGGCGCGAGCGCATCTCGGTCGCCGCCTTCTCGGTGAAGGTCACCGCCAAAATCTGGTCGGCGGGGAAGGCCTCGCTTGCCACCTGCCAGGCGACTCGGCGCGTGATCGTGGTCGTCTTGCCCGAGCCGGCGCCGGCGAGGATGCAAACCGGTCCGCGGGTCTGCATTGCGGCTCGCCGCTGCTCGGGATTGAGACCAGCGAGTATCTCCTGCGCCTTCACGGTGCCAAGTTAGCCGGCAACCTGTAACGGATCAGGCAACGGGCTGTTCCGAGACTGTGTCGGTTTCTCCCGCTGCAGTTGCAGTCTCGCCCGCTCCCTTGGCTTGTAGCCGCTGTGCGCTGCGCGTGGTCTTCGCCAGCCGCTTGGTAATGCCGTCCGCGTCACCCGCGTCGACCAGCTTGGTGAGCGCCTTCAGCTCGCCTTCGAGCCACTTGGGGTCGATCGCGGGGCAGGTCAGCTTGCGGATCTTCGGGTGCTCGGTTGGAGAGACCGTCTCGTGCTTGCCCCACAGCTCCTCGTACAGCTTTTCTCCCGGCCGGATGCCCGAGTAGACGATCTCGAT
>PMXT01000095.1 GCA_003170995.1 Actinomycetota bacterium
GGCGAAGACCCCGAGCGCGAGGGCCTGGAGCGGACTCCAGGCCGGGTCGCGGCCGCCTACGAGTTCCTCACCTCCGGCTACCGCACCGACCCCGAGGAGCTGATCAACGAGGCCGTCTTCGCGCACGAGGCCGACCAGATGATCATCGCCCGNNTTCTATTCGCTGTGCGAGCACCACCTGCTGCCCTTCTTCGGCCGCTGCCACGTCGGCTACATCCCCGGCGGAAAGGTGATCGGCGTCTCCAAGATCGCGCGGCTGGTGGACATGTACGCCCGTCGCCTGCAGATCCAGGAGCGTCTGACCGAGCAGATCGCCTGCGCCATCAACGAGGCGATAGGTCCCCGCGGCGTCGGCGTCACGATCGAGGCCCGCCACCTCTGCATGGCTATGCGCGGCGTCGAGAAGACCGACTCGCTGATGGTCACCTCCTCGGTGCTCGGCTCCTTCCGTAGCTCCGAGGCGACGCGCACCGAATTCATGGCGCTGATCAGGCAGTCGCAGTAGCCTTCGTCCGTCAGCCGATTCCAATCGGATCCGTCTCGGAAAGGACGAGAGCTGGACACTTTCGAAGCCATCCGCAAGAGATGCAGTCTCAAGACTCACCTGTCGAAGCGACCTGTAGAGCAGGAGAAAATCGATCTCGTCCTCGACGCGGCGCGGCTCGCGCCCTCGGCGCGCAATCTGCAGCCCTGGCGCTTCGTTGTCGTTCAGGGCGACGAAGCGATCGAGGAGCTGGCGGGCGCCTTCAACGAGACGAACCAGGAGGTCAGGAACGCGCCGGTGATCATCGTCGTCTGCGCCCGCGAGGAAGACGACGTGACCCGTGATGGCAAGCCCTACTACCTGTTCGATCTCGGCCTGGCCGTCGAGAACCTGCTCCTTGCTGCCACCGACCTCGGTCTCTGCACCCACCCGATCCTGAGCTTCGACGAGGGTGAGATGAGGCACATCCTCGAGATCCCAGAGGAATACCGCATCGTCGTGGCCACACCGCTCGCCTACCCGGCCGAGCCGAGCTACGACGAGGCGGCCGAGGAGAGACTGCGCGACCGCACGAGAAAGGATCTGGGGGAGATCACCCACTACGGGAAGTGGGGCTCGCAGAGACCGGCGTGAGCCGATCGCCGGTACCATGCTGCGATCGAGATCTGTCTACTTTCGACGAGCGAGCCAACCAGATCACGGGGGAAGATGTGATCAAGGTAACCACGTTTGAAAGTCAACTGCTGTCGCGGCTTCCCGCCACGTATTCGTTGTTGATGACGGCAAACTTGATGGTCGATACCAGCGTGTCGCGCATCACGTTGCACGGGTCTCGTGGGTTGGCTGGAGGTTATCGGCAAGATTCCGACATCGACCTGAGCCTGGTCGTCGATACGGATCTAGCGCTGTCCGAGCCTGGGCTCGAGGCCGTTCTAGACAATGTGTGGGAAACAACCGCAAATAACTGGCAAGGTACGACGGAATTGGACCTCGCCGTTATTTATGACGCTCGTATTTGTGACTTGAAATGCTTTAGCCACACTTCTTGGAATGAACAGTTGTGCGAGCAAGGCGGAACAGATTGTTTTGGACTTTATAAGAAGCAGAAGGGGTTTAGCGGAATAGTGAAAAACGGCGGGGTGCAGACGAGTCGGATGTACCCATGTCTAGAGATATGGCAGGCGGCTTCCGGCCAGGCTGTCAGCGGTCAGCGCTGAAAGGCAAACGGAAGAGGATTGTCCGAACTCCACCTTCGCCGTACGTACGACGTCATGGCACGCGACGTCGGGCACGGCGAAGTGCACGCCGACGCGATTGACACCAAGGCGATCGGGCAAGTGGTACGTACACGCTGGTTCTTTCTACAGGAGGAGAGGTCGAGATGACGGTGGTAACCAAGGAACAGCTGGTCGAGTTGCTCAACAAGGATCTCGGCCTGGAGTACACGGCCTGCGTGCAATACACGCAGCATCAGGCGGTGTTGAGCGGCGCGATGTACCAGTCGATTCAGAAGGAGCTGATCATTCACGCCCAGGAGGAACTGGCCCACGCCACGATCCTGGCCGACCAGATCGACTATCTGGGCGGGGTTCCGACGGTGGATATGCCGGTTCCGGCGATATCACCGGAGAACGTGACGATGCTCGAGCAGGACCTGGTCGGCGAGAACGACGCCATCGCGCGCTACAGCGCCCGTATCAGACAGGCGGAAGAGCTCGACCTGTACCACCTGGCCCAGCAACTGCGAGGCATCCTCGCGATCGAGCAGGAGCACGCGATGGATCTCGAGCAGGCGCTCGGCAAGTAGACCAGAGCTTCAATAGGCGCCCATGATCGACCACACCGGTTTCGATGTCTCGAACCTCGAGCTGAGCAAGGCCTTCTACCTGAAGGCGCTCGCGCCCTTCGGCTACGCGATCTTGCTGGAGTTCGAGGGTGCCGCCGGCTTCGGCGCGCAAACCGGGGTCGGCGACGACCCCGGCGGCGACTTCTGGATCTCGGCCGGTGAGCCGCAGACGCCGCGCACGCATATAGCCTTTCACGCTGCGAACGAGGAGCAGGTGAACGAGTTCTACCGCGCCGCGATCGAGGCGGGAGGCAAGGATAACGGCCCACCCGGTCCGCGCCCGCAATACCACGAGGGCTACTACGCGGCCTTTGTGCTCGACCCTGATGGCTACAACGTCGAGGCGGTGTTTCACGGCACTGGATCGAGTCGGCCCGCCTGACTATCGGATCGAGAAGTTGAACTGAGCGTTAGTCTCAGCGTGTGCGCCTGAAGTTGACGATCGAGTACGACGGCACCGCCTTTCACGGCTGGGCCGCGCAGCCTGGGCTCGAGACCGTGGAGGCGGCGCTACGGAAGGCGCTCGAGCGAATCTTCCCCGGCTACGGGGGGCTGGCGGTTGCCGGTCGGACCGACGCGGGCGTGCACGCACTAGGGCAGGTGGCGAGCGTCGAGGTGGAGGGCGGACCGCCACCGGAGCGCACTCCCGCGGCGCTCAACGCGGAGCTGCCAAACGAGGTGGCGGTGATCGGCGCCGAGGAGGCGCTGCCCGGCTTCCACGCCCGTTACTCGGCCCGTTCGCGCAGCTATCGCTACCGCATCTACCGCCGCCGTACATCCTCGCCCTTTGAGCTGGGACGGAGCTTGTGGTTTCCGCGGGCAATCGATGAGGAGCGTTTGGCTCACTCCGCCGACCTGTTGATCGGTGAGCACGATTTCCGCGCCTTTACTCCAACCGTCACTCAGCACGAGGTCTTCCTGCACAACGTCATGCGCGCGGCCTGGTTCCGGCGCGACGACGCACTCGAGCTCGAGATCACGGCCGACGGCTTCCTCAGGCACATGGTGCGCTCGCTCGTGGGCACCATGCTCGAGAAAGATCCGGACGAGATCCGAGCCTTACTCGAGGGTCGCCCGCGCAGCGAAGCGGGCACGACCGTGCCCCCGTGGGGGCTCTATCTGGAGCGGGTCGAGTACTGAGCGGTCTTTGATGCCGAGGCGGCGGCTACGATGGCCGCCCATGCTATTGAGACGAGCTCTTCTGGAGACGGCTCTCTTCGACCTCGATGGCACCGTCATCGACACGGGGCCTCTGATCGCGGAGTCGTTCCGCCACGCGGTTCGCACCGTGCTCGGCAAGACGATCGACGACGAGGAGATGCTGGCCTACGTCGGGGGCTGGAGCCTGCGCGAGCAGATGCGCAGACTCGCGCCCGATCGCTGTCAAGAGCTCGTCGAGACCTATCGGGCCTACAACGAGCCCCGGCATGCCGGGCTCGATTTCTGCTCGGGCATGCACGAGCTGCTACGTGAGCTTCACGCGAGGGGCGTACGGCTTGGCCTGGCCACCGCGAAAAGCCGCGCCACCGTAGAGATCGCCTTCAGGCATCTACCGCAGCTCGAAGGTCTCTTCGACACCATCGTCACGGCCGAGGACACCGAGCGCCACAAGCCCGATCCGGCGCCGCTTCTGCTCGCGCTGGAGAGGCTGGGGACGAACGCGAGCGCCGGAGCCTACGTCGGCGACTCTCCCTTCGACGTGGAGGCGGCGAAGGCGGCCGGCCTACGCGCGATTGCCGTTACCTGGGGCGGGATTCACGGCGATGAGCGCCTGCTCGCCGCAGAGCCGGACGCGCTCGTGTCGACACCCGCCGAGCTGGTCGTAGCGCTCGAAGTTCCTCCGGCCTAGCCTGGGGCTAGATTTCCGGAGATGAACGGAATTCCCGCCGACGAGCGCGTCCGCGAGTTGCGCGAGCTGATCGAGCAGCACAACCACCGCTACTACGTGCTCGACGACCCCGAGCTCTCGGACGCCGAGTACGATCGCCTCTTCGACGAGCTACGGGCGCTGGAGGAGGCTCATCCGGAGCTTACGAGCGCGGACTCGCCGACTCAGCGCGTCGGTGCGGCGCCCTCCGAGCGCTTCCGGAAGCTGCGCCATCTACAGACGATGGGCTCGCTCGAAAAGGCGACGAGGAGCGAGGAACTGCTCAAGTGGGCCGAGGACGTGCGCCGCCGGCTCGACTCCGAAGAGCCGGTCGCCTTCGTCACCGAGCCCAAGATCGACGGCTCCGCCATCTCGCTCGTCTACGAGAACGGAAGCTTCGTACGCGGCGCCACCCGC
Organism: Actinomycetota bacterium; assembly: GCA_003170995.1. Taxonomy (GTDB): domain Bacteria; phylum Actinomycetota; class Thermoleophilia; order Gaiellales; family Gaiellaceae; genus Fen-549. The sequence goes on from PMXT01000095.1 coordinate 4,615, forward strand.
GGCGACGGCGAGGAGGGAGAGGACGTCAGCCGCAATCTGCGCACGATCCGCTCGATTCCGCTCGCGATGCGCCTGGCGCCCGGCGAGGAGCCACCGGCGCTGCTGGAGGTACGGGGCGAGATCTACCTTCCGCTCGCTGGCTTCGGGCGACTGAACGAGCAGCTCGCGGCTGAGGGTCGAAAGCCGTCGCCGAACCCCCGTAACGCCGCCGCCGGCTCCCTGCGCCAGCTCGATTCACGCATCACCGCCGCCCGGCCGCTGGCGATCTGGGTCTACGGCATCGGCGCCAGCGAGGGACTTGCGCTAGAGACTCACTGGCAGGCTCTCGCCTGGCTGCGCGAACACGGCTTCCGCACCAACCCGGGCGCCGAGCGTCACGAATCGATCGAATCGGTCATCCGCGCCTGCCAGGAGTGGGAGCGGCGGCGCGCCGAGCTCGGCTACGAGATCGACGGGCTCGTCGCGAAGGTCGATTCCTATGCCCAGCAGGCGATCCTCGGCGCGCTGCATCAACGCCCGCGCTGGGCGCGCGCCTTCAAGTGGGCGCCTTCGACCGCGCAGACCACTCTGCGCGAGATTCACGTCCGCGTGGGTCGCACGGGCGCCCTCAATCCCTGGGCCGAGCTGGAGCCGGTCGAGGTGGGCGGCGTCACGATCTCGACGGCCACGCTGCACAACGAGGAGGACATCAACCGCAAGGACATCCGCGAGGGCGACACGGTGATCGTGCAGCGGGCCGGCGACGTCATCCCGCAGGTGGTCGGACCGGTGCTGCCGTATCCGGCCAGGAGTGAGCCCTTCCGCATGCCGGCGCGCTGCCCGCTCTGCGGCGCCGAGATCGTCAGGCCGGAGGGCGAGGCGATGCACCGCTGCCCCAACCGCGCCTGTCCCTCGCGCGGGCTCGAGACGCTGATCCACTGGGTGCAGGCGGCGATGGACATCGAAGGCGTGGGCGAGAAGTTCGTGCGCAAGCTTTGGGCGGCCGAGCTCTTACGCTCGATGCCCGATCTCTACCGCCTGCGAGCGGAGCAGCTGACCGAGCTCGAAGGCTACGGAGAGATCTCGGCCCGAAATGCGATCGAGGGCATCGAGCAATCCAAGCAACAGCCCTTCTTCCGCGTCCTCTTCGGCCTCAACATCCCCTACGTCGGCTTCGTCACCGCGCAGGCGCTCGCCTATCACTTCGGCTCGATCGAGCGACTGGCCGCGGTCTCACAGGAGGAGATCCAGGCGGTCGAGGGGATCGGCCCGGTTGTCGCCGAGGCGGTCGCGGAATGGTTCGCCGACGATGAGAACACGCAACTGGTGGCCGAGCTCGAGGGGCTCGGGCTCAGGCTCGAGCTGGGTGAGGAGGAGCGACCGATCGAGGGGTCGCTCTCGGGGCGCGTCTACGTCATCACGGGAACGCTCGTGCGCTACAGCCGCGCCCAGGTGCAGGCGGCGCTGGAGCAACTCGGTGCCAAGGTCACCGATGCGGTTTCGGCCAAGACGACAGCCGTGATCGCGGGCGAGAGCCCCGGCTCGAAGCTCGAGAGGGCGAGGCGCCTGGGCGTGACGATCCTCGACGAGCAGGGCTTCGAGCAGCTACTGCTCGGCTAGCACGGTCGCGAACCGGTCCTGTGCCACGTGTGCCTGGTCGACCGAGACCGGATTTCCGTTCTGCAGGATGACGAAGGCGTAGCGAGTGCGGACGTAGCCCGAGAGCGCCGAGGCGGAGCTGGTCGTTCCGGTTTTTGCGTATACGTTGCCGAGTGTAGGTCGCCAACGCATCCGATGGCTGAGGGTGCCGACGCGGCCGGCGATAGCCAGCGAGCCGACGAAGGGGCGTCGGAGAGTCGAATCGCTCCAGACATCGACCAAGAGCTGGGAAAGAGCCTCAGGGGTGAGCCGATCGAGTCGCGACAGCCCGGAGCCGTCCACGATTCGCACCCCGGCGAGCGAGATGCCGGCATCCGCCAGGACGCTCCTCACCTCGACAGCGCCGTTCGCTGTCGTTCCCCGCCCCTTGTCGTACGCGCCGATCTGTTTGAGCAAGAGCTCGGCGGTGTAGTTGTCGCTCTCGCGATTCATGAAGCGCAACAGCTTCCAGAGCGAAGGCGACTTCACCGAGGCAAGCGAGGAAGCCTCGTCGGAGGCCACTCCGGCGCGCAACCTGCCTCTTACCTTCACGCCGCTAGCTGCGAGCGCCTTTACAAAAGCGCTTGCGGCAACGAGCGGCGGCGATGCGCTCGTGACTCGTCCGCGGTCGATCGAAAGTGCCGAAAGCGGCGCGCACTCGTTTATCAGGAAGGAGCTCTTCCAGCCCGGCGCGGTCCTGTGGCGATCGAAATAGCTCTCGTCGGCGATCAGGCTCCCCGAGACCGAACGGATACCCGCGGCGCGTACCCGCCTCGCGAGCCGTTGCAGATCGGCTGTCGATAGATCGGGATCGCCATACCCCTTCAAGACCAGGTTGCCGAGCCACTCACTACCCTGCTGCTCGCCCTCGCCCAAAACCTCGGTCGAGATGCGGTACTCCGAGCCGAGCAGCGTGAGTGCGGCCAGCGTAATCGGCAGTTTCTCGTTCGAGGCCGGCGCCAGCGAGCCGCGCGAGTGCTTCGAGAAGACAACCTCGCCGGTTGCCAGATCGACAACCTCAGCCCCCCTCTGCGCTGAATGGATCTTGGCGTTTGCCAGGGCGGCGCTGAGTTTGCGCACCAGTTGCGTTCTTGCAGCCGCGTTCCCACCGGCCGTCTGTGTGACCCGCGAGGTCGTCTCGAGAGCGACCGAGCTGCTACACAGCGCCAGGCCAAGCGTGATTGCGAGCGATAGAGCGGCTGAACGGATAAACATCCACCTCGTCTCCATTTGTCGTCAGAGAATACGCCGACTTTCGGCGTGAGCCTCGCTAGAGGATCTCGATCGTGAGCGTTTGCCGGCCATAGGCCGAAGCCTTCGCGCAGCTCGCGACCCAAAGGTCGATGGTGAGCCCCTTGACGGCAGAGCCGGTGTCGGCGGCGACGGCGTTGCCGTAGCCGGGAACGTAGACACGCGTTCCGAGCGGAATCACGGATGGGTCGGTGGCGATGATGCCGGGGCCGACCGGAAGGCCGCTGGCGGTGGACCCCCGCAGGCAGTAGCAGGTGGCGGACACGGTGAGCTTCTGCCCTTTCTCGAGTGAGCCGCCCGAAGGGGGGGGAGTCGTGCCGGAGGTGGTTGTGCTCGTAGAAGTGGATTGACTCTCTGTCTTGATCGAAGTCGTGGCCGCCTTCGTCGCCTGCGCGGAGAGATTCGCTAGCTGACGGTTGGTGAGCGCTCGCTCGCTCGAGAGCCTGTGGATAGTGTTGGCCTTGGCCGAGCGAGCAGTCTCGAGACTCTGGGCGCTTGCCTCCGCCGCGCCGCGAAGCCGATCTAGCGTCGCCTTACGTTGTGCGAGATTGGCCCTCAAGCGCAGGAGCTTGGTCTGGGCGCTTTGCGCCTGGCGCAGAATCGAGTTCTGCTGATTGACGATTTGCTCGATGTTCTCGAGGCGGGTGACGGCGTCATCGATCGATTCGGCACCAAGCATGATCGCGATCGTGTTGTTGGTGTCACCGGATTCGTAGATCGCTCGCGCTCTATCGGCGAGGGTGCGTTGCGTGACGGCGATCGCCCGACGTGCCAGGCGCAGACTCGCGCGCGTGGCAGCGCTCTCGCGCTCGAGCCGAGCTTCCTGTTCATCCAGAAGTGAGATCCGGGCTCTTGCTCGCTCGAGTCGGGTCTCGATCGAGTAGAGCTCGAGCAGGGCGTTGCGAGAGTGGCTCTCGAGTTGAGTGCGCTGCGCACTCAGAGAGGCGGCACGCTGGTTGCCGGGCGCGCCAACCACGGCCGCCGGCAGTGCAACACCGATCAGTACCGCCGCACAGGGGGCGAGCGCTACCAATCGCAGCGTCTTTCTGCGTGCTCGCACGAAGCGCGGACCGTAGCACAGTCGCGCCGTTCGCGATACGGGTTTTCGGCGGTTCAGATAGTCTTTCGGAACGACCCTTGAAGGTTGCGGGTATCCGGACCGCTTGCTAGGGTGCTGAACTTGAACGGCCCGTGTTTCTGGCCCCGCTGTCCTATGAGCAGCCCGTGAACGGCTTACCAAAAAGACAGCTCGTTACGCTTCTCATCGCCTTACCGGCGCTAGCCGGTGTCCTTGCGCTGGCCGGAAGCGCTGTGGCCACTCCCTCGATCAGCTCCAAGCGCGCCGAGGCTCAGCGCGCGTGGGAGCAGATCAAGCAGATGGACGCGCAGATCGAGGCGGTTGGGAACAAGTGGCAGGGTGCGAAGTACCACCTGAGTCAGACGACTGCCAATCTGGGTCGTACGAAAGTCTCGCTCGGGCTCGCGCGTAGGAGTCTCGTGGCTTCTCGCCACGCTCTCGCTCAGCGTGCCATCTCTGTCTACATGGAGCAAGGCGAAGCGAGTGACTCGACGGTTGCCATTCTCTTACAGGCGACGAGCCTTCAAAACATGATCGATCGGGTCGAGGCGGCTCAGCGCATCTCCGATCACGACGCCCGAGTCGTGAAACAGGTCAAGACGTTGCGCGATAAAACCGCCACTCAAGCGGCCGCGCTCGAGAAGATGCAGGCCAAGCAGAGAGTTCTCGTCAGTCAGATCTCCTCGCAGTGGAGCGCACTCAAGAGCAAGCAGGCCGCGCGTATCGCCTACGCCAAGAGCGTGAAGCGGGAGATCGCTTCGCTGGTCGCCGAGAAGGCACGTCAGACAGCGCTGGCGGCCCAGCAGGCACGTCAGACAGTCGCAACCTACCCGACCACCCCGACGCCCAACTATCCCACCGCTCCTTCCTCATTGGTCGGGGCGGCGGTCGTACGGGCCGCCATGTCGAAGCTGGGTGATAACTACGTTTGGGGCGCCGCGGGCCCTAACGAGTTCGACTGCTCGGGCCTCGTGGTCTGGTCCTTCGCCCAGGTTGGTATCAGCCTTCCCCACTACAGCTACGACCTGATGAGCGGCGGAGTGCCCGTTTCCTACGGCGACCTGCAGCCGGGCGACCTCGTCTTCTTCTACGGCGGCGGCCATGTCGGCATCTACATCGGTGGTGGGCAGTTCATACACGCGCCGCACACCGGCACGGTCGTCCAAGTCAGCACGCTGAGCGGGTATGGGGGCGGTTTAACCGCCGCTCGACGCTACGGGACATAGTCCCGGCCTGGTAGCGGAGGGAAAGCGCAGCGCGTGTGCGCCTACGCTCTCGATCGCGGGTGCGTTCGGGCACAGCCGAGCAGGGCTATTCGCCCGCTACTGAGACGAGTTGGCGACTACCGACCGGGCACTGATGCGCCCAGCGACGCGAGTTGCGCCTGGAACAGGTACTTGTCGATCTTGCCGTGATAGATCGGCACGCCTTCCTTCATGCAGACGCGGATCACCTCGTCACGGTCGATGCCAAGCTCCTTGGCGATCTCCTCGGGGGTCAGGTGGTTGGCCATCTCGCTCCTTTCGAAAAAGTAAAGCCCGCCTGTGCAAACGCACCAGCGGGCCTATCGATTCCTCCGCAAATTCTGTGTGGCGGCCATCAGACACACCGCCGTGCCAAGACTCTCATTACATGCGCAGCATAGAACGTTCGCGTGACGGAGGCAACGTGCTTTGCTAGACGGGGTTCGGAAGCTCGACGAACTCCCAATCGATGCCGAATTGCTCGCCGATCTTGGCCGCCAGAGCCTGGATCCCGAGCCGTTCGGTGGCGTAGTGGCCGGCGGCCAGGAAGTGGATACCGAGCTCGCGCGCGGCATGGAGACTCGGTTCTTTGGGCTCGCCGGTGAGGAAGAGGTCGTAACCTTCCCGGGCTGCCGCGAGCAGGCTCGCGCCGCCGCCGCCGGTGACGATGGCAACCGTCCGTACGGGCTCGGGCCCGCAGAGGAAGGCGAGCGGTTTGCGCCCCAGCTTCTCCTCCACCCGCGAGGCGAAATCCTCACCAGAGATCGGCTCGTGCAAGCGGCCGCCGGTGCCGTAGTCGTCGAAGACGCGCTCGGGCTCGACACCGAGCTCGCGCGCCAACAGCACGGCGTTCCCGATCTCGGGATGGGCGTCGAGAGCCAAGTGGTAGGCGACGAGCGAGAGATCGGCGTCGAAGAGCGCCTTCAGCCGACCCCTCTGGCGACGGTCGATCACCAGCTGCTCGCTCGCCCAGAAGAGTCCGTGGTGAACGAGCACCATCTGGGCGCCGCGCTCGCTTGCGGTCTCGAACAGCTCGCGCGAGGCCGAGACGCCGCAGACGATCTTCTCGACCTCGCTCGCTCCTTCGACTTGTAGCCCAACCGGTCCGTAGTCGTGGAAGCGGTCTACCTGGAGCAGCTCGCTTGCGAAGTCGATGATCGCGTCACGCTCGGCCACGCTGCGATTCTAGTGCCAGGGGGCACTAGCCAGCCCCTGTTCGGTTGGGCAAGGTTGCGCCTACGACGCTACCGCGACGGCTTCCTTCGTCCGCGCGTCGCCAGCCTCCTTGCGATGCGGCTTGGAAAGGAACTGAACGCGGCTGGCGACGACCTCGACCGCGTTGCGACGCTTGCCGTCGGGCTCTTGCCAGGAGCGGCTACGCAAGCGGCCGTCGATCGCCACCTGCTCGCCCCGAGCGAGATACTCGGCGCAGCTCTCGGCTTGCCGGTTCCAGCAGGCGACTCGAATGAAATCGGCACCCCCATCCGCGCTTTCGCGATCGACTGCGAGCAGGAAGCTGGCCACCTTACGTTCCTCCGCCAGCTCCTTCATCTCCACATCGCTCGCCAGGTTTCCGACCAGGGTCACGCAGTTCATCTTCTCCTCCTCTCGTTGCCAGAGACGACAACGTAACTACCGAAATCGCATGAGAAACGCACGGTTTGCCCACGCTTCGTGTCGGATCTGTGACGGGAGTCGCTAACGTATGGGACTGCTCGGGGTGTGGCGCAGCCTGGTAGCGCGCTCCGTTCGGGTCGGAGAGGCCCCCAGTTCAAATCTGGGCACCCCGATCTCGAGCCTGCTCAAAGGGCGTCCGCCAGTCGGGGGCGCCCTTTCTCGGAGGGCCTATCCCGTTCGCGGTTGATGTTGTTGAGCCGTGGATGCCAGGGGCCGGACGGACCGTGAAGTTGTACTGGTAGTGCGTCAAGCGGTCTGGGCGGTAACTGGCGCCGCGGGCCGGTCGGCTTCGGTTGTGCAGGCCTGGCGGGATAGGCCCTAGGCCTAGGAGGGAAAGCTATTCTGCGGGCGTGCCCGATCGAGCTCTAGTGCAGCGCCTCGGTCGTAGCCAAAGCTACGGGCGAGGCCGAGGACAAAGCAACGCGCCTCCGAGCGCGGCCGAGCTGGAACGCTCGCGCATCAGCGAGGTCCGCTCGCGCCTACCGGTTCTGACGCAACGCCGCCCGAACGTTTACCACCGCTTCGAGCCAGCGTGAGCATCGCCGCGGTTCTCTTCGATGTCGATTTCACGATCTGCCGGCCGGGGCCGGAGTTGCAGCCGGAGGCCTATGCGCAGCGCGGTCGAGTCTTCGGCCTGCGACTGGACCCAGGCCTGTTCGAGCCGAGCAGGCGCGCCGCGCTGACCGAGCTCGAGCGGCACCCCGAGCTCGTGCACGAGGACGAGCTCTGGATCTCGTTCAGTGAGCGGATCATCCGCGGCATGGGGGGCGAAGGGAAGGGCGTGCGAGCGCTCGCTGAGGCCATGGTGCTGGCCTGGGAGCAGGCCGAGCACTTCGAGCTGTACGACGACGTGCTGCCGACCTTTGCCGAGCTCGGGAGGCATGGTCTCCGGCTGGGTTTGGTCTCGAACACCGCACGTGATCTACCTGCCTTCGTCGCTCATCATGGGCTCGAGGTCGATGCAGTGGTCGGCGCCCGCGAGCACGGAAAGACGAAGCCGGATCCTTCCATCTTCGCGGCGGCACTCGCGGCTCTCGGGGTAGAGGCGGAGTGCGCGGCAATGGTTGGCGATTCGCCCGAAGACGACATCGCCGGAGCGCTTGCACTTGGTTTGCGCGCCTATCTTCTCGATCGTGACGGCGCCTATCCGAATTCCCCCGGGCGTTTGAGTGGGCTTGACGAGCTACCTCGCGCGTTGGGATTGCGATGAGAGCGAGTACCGAGCGGATGTGCCGGCGCGTGGACGGCAAGATCTCGTTTCAATTGACGACCAGCCGACGTAGGAGCCGATACCAACAGGCCCGCACGACCGATGCGGCCGATTCGCGGCTCCAGCGGTCACCCGACCCGCTCGACGCACCACCGGTGCGCCTTCGCAGCTCGCGCGACCTCTGCCATCCACGCCTCGATCACCTCGGCCGTACGTTCCTAACGGAATCGTCTCCAGGTGTGATCGGTGGATGCGAGACAAGGACGCAGTATCGCGCCGCCGAGCGCGGCCAGGCGGTTGAGTGCTTCATTTTGATTCGAGTTCTAGAGACGAGGCGAGAGGCCACCGGGCAGAGGCCCCCCGCCTCGAGAACGGAATGCTTCGACCTCTACCAGATCGGCCACTTCTCGCGCATAGAACTCACCTCCTTTCGACGACGGCGGCGTAGATCAGCCGGAGCCGCGACCACAACGGCCGCCTTTGGCGAGGTCGTCTCACTCGAGCTGATGGCGCCTTCCCATGCTCGGACCCTCCTTCTGGGGGGCGCTTTTGGCGACCGATTGCGACAAGGTGAACATACGGCCCGTTTTACCGCGGGGCAAGCGATATATGAACCTCCGGCGCGATCTATGGTTGACCGTGACAATTGATATGTGCAAGATGCGATTGTGAGCAAGCACGTGACCGCACGAGAAACAATTGGCGAGAGACTGCTTCGCCTCCGCCGCGAGCGGGGCCTTTCGCAGCAGCAGCTCGCCGGATCGGGCCTCTCGACCGCTCAGGTCTCGCGCATCGAGGCTGGTAAACGGCAGCCATCGGTCAGAGCCATCCGCCTACTGGCCCGAGAGCTCCGCGTAACGCCCGAATACCTCGAGACCGGGCACGCGATGACTACCGCCGAATCACTCGAGCTGCGCCTGGCCGATGTGGAGGTTCGCATCCACTTCGGCGAGGATCTGAGCGAGGTGCTCGTCGTACTGGAAGACGTCTATCACGAGATCAAACGGGCAGGAAACCCTGTTCTGCTCTCCCGCGCCCTCGCCGATCTCGGCTCGGTTGCGGCGAGCCAGGGTCGCAATCGGGAGGCCGTGAGTCTGCTCGAACGAGCGATCGAAACGGGAGACGTGCATCCGGCCACACATCCGCACGTCTTCACTGCACTCGCACGCACCTACTGGCTGCTCGATGACTACGAGCGCTATGCGAACCTAATGGAGAGTTGTCTGCAGCGGCTCGCTGAATGCCCGTCCGAGGAGACGGCAGTCGCGCGCACGACTTACATGACCCAGCTCAGCTACGCGCTCTCTTGTCTCGGTGAGTTCGACCGCGCCCGGGATCTACTCCTTCAGGTGAGCGAGGACGAAGAGCAGCGAGCCGACCTGTACGGCCGGGCGCGGCTCTGCTGGTCACTGGCTCGTCTATTAGGCTCCGAAGGAAAGCTCCACTCGGCGCTCGAGTACGCACGCCGCTCCATCGCACTACTAGAGGCGAGCGAGGACGACGTTCACCTCGGTCGTGCTCACCTACTCTGTGGCCTGATCTTCAATCTCGACGATCGGGCGCAGGAAGCGAGTAAACAACTCGACCTAGCCGAAGCGCTCCTGGGCCCACGTATCGAACCGATCGACCTCGGGCAGTTACGTACCGAGCAGGCGAAGAGCCTCGCCGAACTGGGCGACCCGGAGCAAGCACTGGCGTACGCGCAGGAAGCCGCCCGCCTACTCGAGCGAGACCCCGACTATCTGAGTAGCGCCTGGTATGCCCTGGCGAAGGCGCACGCCGTCCGTGGCGACCTAGATGAAGCATGCACGTACTTCGAGAAGGCGATCGAGGGGATCGAAGGCGATCGGGGCGGATGGCGCGAGGCCGTTCAGGCCTGCCGCGGCTGGGCACTCGTGCTCAGGAAAGCCGGTCGCCGAGACGACGCGGCTCGCGTCTTGGGGCGGGCGGCTGAGATCACGCGTCGAGCAACATCGAGAGCGACCGTAACCGAGTCTCGGGCGCTCTGAGTGAGGCACGCAGATCCTCTCAGAGCGCTCTCCAGCCGCTCTAAAAACGGTGCCTGCGCCGGAATTAGCTTCTCGCGTGGCTGCAGGTGCCGCCCAGCAACACCGTGCCCAGAGCGAGTAACGCCAGGCCGGCCCGCGCGCATCCGCCGGCCCGATTGGCGGGTCCACCCGGACTCCAGAGCGTCGCGGCGAGGCGCACGCTGCGACTTAACAACAGCGAACTTTCGTGACGAAAGCCGCGTCACTGCGTTAAGATTCGATCTCACCGACCAGGCAGGCCGGTGTGGAGTCGCTCCTCTCGTCCCACAACCCGAGCGTTTCGTCGAAGCGGAGCGAAAAGCGCTGACTGATAAGGGGATATTCATTTCGAGAACAAAAGGAGGCAGGGAGATGATGGGCATCAAGGGGCGCTTCGCGGCTTTGGCCGCGTTGCTGAGTGTCGTTCTTCTCTTCTTCATCCCGGCGGCTGTGGCCGAGGGACCAAACGCGGTTCTGAATCTGGCCGGCTGCACGACGAACACCCTTCCGGCTAACGACGACGGGTATACGGGAGTTAACGTCCCGATCGGCTTCACCGCCGACTTCTACGGCGACTCCTACACTCAGCTCTC
>PMXT01000063.1 GCA_003170995.1 Actinomycetota bacterium
CTTCTTGCTGTCGTGCGTGAAGACGACGGCCAGTTGCTCGGACTCTAGCGGCGACTTTCTCACCTCTTCGAGCGCCCTCTTGACCGTCACGCGCTCGGCGAGGCAGAGGAAGTCCGGATTCATCAATCCGCCGGCGGTCGAGGGGTTGAAGCCGAGTAGCGTTCGCACCTTGCGTTGCTGAGTCTTAGGTAGCAGCGAGAGCACCGGCTCGCGCCGCTCCTGCTCGAGCTCGGCCAACAAGTCGGCGGCGTCGTCGGCGCCCATCTTGGCCAGCACGTTCGCCGCCTCGGCGTCCGAGCGCTGATGCAGGAACTCGACCTGATGCTCGGGATCGAGCTCCTCGAAGACGTCGGCTTCGAGCTCGCGATCGGCGCCGACCGCGCGGATGATCTCTTCGCCCTCTTCATGCGAGGCAGCCTCGACCAGATCGGCGATCTGGGCCGGATGTAGTTGCGCCAGCTTGCCGAAGCGCATGCGCAACCTCGAGCTGGGGACATGACCGACGAAGGTCTCGACACTCTCCCAGTCGAGCACGGTGCGCGCCGCCGATCGGCCCCCGAGCAATCTCGGCAGTAGCCGTCGTAGCGGGCCGCGCAGGCTGACGTCGACGCCCACGACGCGCCACGCCTCCTCGGTGAAGGCCAGTTCGATATCGCTTGCTCGGGCGAGCCGGGCGCCGGCGACGTTGATGAGCCGGTGCCCGAGAACGTCCTGGCGCAAGAGCATCTCTCGTGGACGACGCTCGAAACGGCCGAAGTTGAGCTGATCCCCGGCGAGTTGGATTTTGCCCGGCTCGATCTCGGCGATCATCCTGGCGGCGACGAAGAGATCGCGTCCGGCCACGCGGGCTTTGAGCCCAGTGACCGGCGGGTATGCGCCGTCGGTCAGTCTGACGATCAAGTCTTCGACGCGGCCGAGACTCTCGCCGCCTCGATCGACGAGCTTGCTCTCGAGGAGCATCGAGAGGTGAAGAACCGCCATTTCCATAGGCGGAGAGACTAACTGAGAAGGCTGCTGCGCGCAGCTCGCCGCGGACTACTGAGCTCGAACGCCGCGGGCGCGGGCCTGAAGCGGAAAACACGATCTGTGAGCGGACCGCCGAAGAGCTCGGTGTCGGCGCCGCCGGGCTGTCGCTCTCGTGGTCGAGAGCCGAGAGTTCAAGCCGCGCGGAACCTGGGTGAAGGACTTCTCGAGCAATTGTGAAAAGAGTTAACTATCAAAAGCATCTACGCGACCGAGCGGTGTAGTTTGGGTCCTTTGGAGGTCGTTTTGTTCGGTGGAAGTGCTCGGTCGTTTGCTTATGCACGAGGGTGGAAGACCCCTTCCTCTCGTTCCGAGCCCGGCCAAAATCATCCGAAAGGGTGATTTAGATATCGAGTTAATGCCCTTTACTTTGAACTGCGGCGGGTCAATTAGGTTTAAATGCGGCGTCTGACACTCACAACCCAGTTTGGCATCCTCAGTGCGGCACTGATTGCGGTCGTCGGCGGAGCCTTTCACGCTGGCCTCTATGTCGCGATCACCCTGGCCTTGGTCTACCTCGCCCAGCTTGCCTTCGTGGCGAGCGCCTCGCAGAAACTGCGTGTCCAGGTTGAGGAAAACGAGTATCAGGCTCTCCACGACACGCTGACGCGACTACCTAACCGAACGCTTTTCGGCGATCGCGTCGAGCAGGCGATCTTGCAGGCGCGTCGTGATGACTCCCGTTTCTCTCTCCTGATCATGGACCTCGATAGGTTCAAGGAGATCAACGACACGCTTGGGCATCGCAACGGCGACCTAATTCTGCAAGCCATCGGCCCGCGCTTGCGCGGTCTTCTTCGCGATGCCGACTCGATCGCTCGCTTTGGCGGAGACGAGTTCGCTGTGCTCCTGCCAGGAGCTGCGAGTGCAGACGCGGCGATGCGCGTGGCGAGCAAGATCGCGACCGCGCTATCGAGACCGTTCATGTTGAAAGGCTTGACGCTCGACGTTGAGGCTTCGATCGGGATCTCGATCTTCCCCGACCACGGAAACGATGTCGACACGCTCGTCCAGCGCGCTGACGTAGCCATGTATATGGCCAAAGAAGCGCACGTCGGCTTCGAGGTCTACGCCGCTGATCGTGACCAAAACACGCCCAAGCGTCTGGCGCTTCTCGGTGAGCTGAGGCGGGCACTAGAGAACAAGGAGTTGGTGCTGTTCTATCAGCCCAAGGCCGACATCAAGACCGGTAAGGTCAACAGCGTCGAGGCGCTCCTGCGCTGGCAGCATCCCGAGCACGGGTTGACCTTCCCCGATGACTTCATCCCGCTCGCCGAGCACACCGGCTTGATTCGCCCGCTCACGCTCTACGTTCTCAACGAGGCGCTGGCGCAGTGCCATCAGTGGCAAGAGCAGGGGATCACGCTCAACATCGCGGTCAACCTCTCGGCGCGCAACCTGCTCGACTCCGAGCTCCCCGACGACGTCGCTCACCTTCTCGATACCTGGCAAGTGGATCCGAGTCTCCTCAAGCTGGAGATCACCGAGAACACGATCATGGCCGATCCGCCCAAGGCGCTCGAGGTGCTGACCAAGCTGCGCGATCTCGGCGTTGGGCTGTCGATCGACGACTTCGGCACCGGCTACTCGTCGCTTTCCTACCTGCGCAAGCTGCCGGTGGACGAGATCAAGATTGATCGCTCCTTCGTGATGAACATGCCACAGAGCGAGAACGACCAGCAGATCGTGCGCGCGACCATCGACCTCGCTTGCGGCCTCGGGCTCAAAGTCGTGGCCGAGGGTGTCGAGACGAAGGACATCTGGCGCGATCTCGCGGCATTCGGCTGCGACGTGGCGCAGGGCTACTACCTGACTCGGCCGATTCCGCCGCAGCAGCTGGTCGAATGGCTGTCAAAGCCGATCGACGCTCCCCTCGCCATCAAGGCGAGCGTGCCCAAGAAGGCAAGCGGCCTAGAGGCCGTTTAGAGCCGATTCCACTAGGTCTGCAAGCCCGAAGCGGCCGCCCCGCGGCGCCAGTGACCGCCCAGACCGCTCGTCGCACTACCAAGTGCGCCTTCACAACCCTGCGGCCACTGGCATCCACGGCTTGACCGCCTCGAACGCATATCCCTACCGGAATAGGCTCCAGCCCCTAACCGGGTGGCCTGAGCACCGCGAACTGGTCGGTTATCTCCAGGGCGCGAGAGCGGAAACGGAAAAGCGCCGCAGGACGGCCACCGCTGGGCCCTGGGGCGCGTCTCTCGCCGGTCGCCTCGAGTAACTCGCGCCGGAGTAGTACTCGTTGCAGGTTCGTTGCCGAGACCTCGTGCCCGAGCGCGACCGCGTAGAGATCGCGTAGCTGGGAGATCGAGAAAGAGTGTGGTGCGAGCGCAAAGCCGATGTTCGCGTACGAAAGCTTGGCTCGAAGCCTCTCTCTGCCGGCGAGGACGATCGTTCCGTGGTTGAAGGCCGTCTCGGGTAGCTCGTCGATCGGGTACCAGTAGGTGTCGATGGGTAGCTCCGGGTCGAGGTCGCTCGGTACGAGCCCCAGGTATGCGGTTGCGACCTGCCATTCGCTGGGGTGACGGGACGGATCGCTTGTGGTCACGAGCTGCTCGATGTGAGAAAGCTCGCGCACGTCGACCTTCTCGGCCAGGTGGCGGCGAATCGAGTCCTCGAGAGTCTCGCCGCCGAGCAGGTAGCCGCCGGGAAGGGCAAAGGCACCGGCAAACGGCGCTTGTGCTCGCTGCCAGAGGAGCGCCTGCAAGCGGCCGTCGCGTACCTGGAGTACGACGGCGAGTACGACGTGGTCTGGCTTCTCGTGCGTGCGCGTTCCTGTCTCGAGGGCGAAAACCTGGTAGACTGCCGCCTAGGTTTTCTACTTACAGTCGATAACTTAGCGGACCAGTGGGCAAATGACCAATTCGACAGGCAACGAGAGCAAGAGGGAACAAGTCGATCTACTCGTCGTCGGGTCGGGTATCGCCGGCCTCGTCACCGCTTTGACGGCTGCCGAGCAGGACGCCAATGTGATGGTTGTCTCCAAGGGGGCCCTCTCTTCATCGGCTTCGTACCACGCGCAGGGTGGTATCGCGGCAGCCTGTGGCGAGGACGACAACCCCGAGCTGCATGCGGCGGACACGCTTCGCGCCGGTCGCGGGCTTTGCCGTCCGAGTGCGGTCGAGACACTGGTCGAGGACGCTCCCGCCCGCATCGACGATCTGCGTAATTGGGGTGCTCGCTTTGGGTCGGAGCCGGGACTCGAGGGCGGGCACTCGCGCTCGCGTGTGTTTCACTCGCGCGGGGCTGAGACCGGGCGGGAGATCGAGCTGGCGATCGCGCGCCGGGTGCGCGCCGAGAGTCGCATCCGCGTCTGCGAGAACGAGCGCGTGCTCGGGCTCTGGCGCTCGCGCGGGTACTGCGTCGGGATCATCGGAGAGCAGGGACGGATCTTCTCGTCGGCCACGCTGCTGGCGACCGGTGGAGCGGGGGCGCTTTGGTCACGGACCACGAATCCACGGGGCGCGCTCGGCGAGGGGATTGCTATCGCCTACCGGGCCGGGGCCGCGGTCGCCGACCTCGAGTTCGTCCAGTTCCACCCGACCGCTCTGTCGGCGAGTGGCATGTTGCTGAGCGAGGCGCTTCGTGGCGCCGGCGCGCTGCTTCTAGACACGAGCGGTGAGCGCTTTACCGACGAACTGGCGCCGCGCGACGTGGTGGCGAGGGCGATCGCCGCCCGAGGTAGCGCGCTGCTCGATCTGCGCCCGATCGATCGGGGCCGCTTCCCCGCTCTGATCGACCGCATCCGCGAAGCCGGCTACGACCCCGAGACCGAGCCGGTACCGGTCGCTCCCGCCGCGCACTACACCCTCGGCGGAATCGTCACCGATCTCGACGGCCGCAGCACCTTACCCGGGCTCTACGCGGCCGGAGAGTGTGCCTGCACTGGCGTCCATGGTGCGAACAGGCTGGCTTCGAACTCGCTGCTCGAGTGTGTCGTCTTCGGCCGGCGTGCGGCGCTTGCGGCGCTGGCGGACGCGCCACTCGACCTCGAGCCCGAGTCGCCCGAGCCACCGCCCGCGGAGGTCGATCTAGTCGACCGGGAGCTGCGCGAGCAGATGTGGCAAGGGGCGGGGCTGGTGCGAGATGCGGCCGGTCTGGAGCCGCTGCGCACGGCTTCGGCGTTGGTTCCGCGCCTGGTGGCGGAGTGCGCGTTACATCGCCGCGAGAGCCGGGGTGTCCACTTCCGCGCCGACTTCCCTGTCGAGGACCCGGAGTTAGCGGCTCACACCGTCCTTCGCCACGGGCAAGAGCCGTTGTTCGAGCGATGGAGCTGACGCCCGCGGAGCTCGAACGCGTGATCGCCGAGGTAGTCGTGCGGTCGCTAGCCGAGGACATTGGCTTCGGCGACCTCACGAGCGAGGCACTCTTCGCCGCGGAAGACCATTGCCGGGCAGCGATTCTGCTCAAAGAGGAGGGTGTTGTCTGCGGCTTGCCGGTCGTTCGCGCCGCCTTTCGTCAGCTCGACGAGAAGATTGAGCTCGAGGCTCGAGCCGAAGAGGGAGAGCGCGTGAGCGAAGTGCCGCGAGAGCTCGTGCGGCTGACCGGTCGTACGCGGGCGCTTCTCGGCGCCGAGCGGGTCGCTCTGAACCTGCTCGGGCGACTGTCGGGGATTGCCACGCTGACGCGGATGTTCGTGGCGGCGGTCGAGGGCACCGGTGTCGCCATTCTCGACACCCGCAAGACGACGCCCGGGCTGAGAGTCTTGGAGAAATACGCGGTACACACGGGCGGAGGAGCCAATCACCGCTTCGGCCTCTATGACGCTGTGCTCGTCAAGGACAATCACCTGCGCCTCGCCGGCGGTGTGGAGAGGGCCGTTCGCCGTCTGCGCGCCGCCGTCTCGCTACCGCTGGAGGTCGAGGCCGACACACTCGAGCAGGTTGAGCAGGCACTTTGGCTCGGTGTCGAGCGCATCTTGCTCGACAACATGAGCCCGTCGGAGGTGGCCCGAGCGGTGGAGCTGGTAGCCGCTCGCGCTCAACTGGAAGTGTCGGGTGGTGTCACGCTCGAGAACGTACGCGCCTATGCGGAGACGGGAGTGAATGCAATCTCGATCGGCGCTCTGACTCACTCCGCCCACTCGCTCGACGTATCGATGGAGGTGCTGGCGCCTTGACAGCCGAGTCCGTCGGAATGCTCCAGGAAGAGATACGGTCTCGCGCGCGCGCTCGAGAAGCGGTCATTCTCGCTCACAACTACCAGCTGCCCGAGGTTCAGGACGTGGCCGACTTCGTGGGCGACTCGCTTGGGCTCTCGCGCCAGGCGGCGCGTGTCGAGGGCCAGGCGATCGTGTTCTGCGGCGTTCACTTCATGGCCGAGACGGCGAAGATTCTCTCTCCCGAGAAGACTGTTCTGATTCCCGATCTCGCGGCCGGCTGCTCGCTCGCCGACTCGATCGATGTCGATCAGCTGCGCGCTTGGAAGGCGAAGTATCCGGGTGCGGTGGTTGTCTCCTACGTCAACACCTCGGCCGCGGTCAAGGCCGAGAGCGACTACTGCTGTACCTCGGGCAACGTCCGCGCGGTGATCGAGTCGATTCCGGCGCAGAAGGAGATCCTCTTCTTGCCCGATCTCTACCTCGGCCTTTGGGCCGAACGTGTGAGCAGGCGCCAGCTCCACCTCTGGCTCGGCGAGTGCCACGTGCACGCGGGCATTCGGCCTGGAGACATCGATCGCGTTCTCGCCGAGTCGGCGGATGCCGAGCTGCTCGTCCATCCCGAGTGTGGCTGCGCCAGCCAGGCGATGGCCTTCGCCGGCGAGCGAGCGCACATCCTCTCGACCGAAGGGATGCTCACCTTCGCCGAGCACAGTGAGCGAGATCGCTTCAAGGTCGCGACCGAGGTCGGGATTCTGCACCGGTTGCACAAGGAACTGCCCGGCAAGAGCTTCGAGCCTGTCAACAGCGAGGCCGTCTGCCGCTTCATGAAGATGATCACGCTCGAGAAGCTGCGCGACTCCCTGCGCGATTGGCGCTACGAAGTGACCGTCGATCCGGAGATTGCCGCCCGCGCCCGCACGGCGATCGAGCGCATGGTGGCGACCGGCTGAAGTAGCTCGTTTTGAGGTGAGCTCAGCAAGCTCAGCCGGTCGGCCAGCCGGAACTCTGTGTGTCCAGGTCGAGGCTGCCGCCGTCTACACAGCCGCTCGAAAGGGTGTAGTCGGTTGACACGCGCGGCTGATCGACGGCGA
This sequence comes from Actinomycetota bacterium, assembly GCA_003170995.1. Lineage (GTDB taxonomy): Bacteria > Actinomycetota > Thermoleophilia > Gaiellales > Gaiellaceae > Fen-549. Next base: position 7,216 of record PMXT01000063.1, read on the forward strand.
GGAAGTGAGCGGCCACGGCTCTAGCCTCGTCGGGCGGAGAACCGAGGCGCGTGGCGACTAGCGATAGCGTCTGGATCGCATAGCACTGAGCCGTACTCTCGTCGCGTACGCCGCGCAGATGCTGGGATTCGTGACTGAGCACGAGCGCCGCATAAACGGCTCTCTCGACCCTGTCGGAACAGGGAGTAGTGCCGAAGACGCAGGCGAAATCGGCCCGTTTGCGGGTCGTGCCGTAATCGGAGAGGTCGTGGCAGACAGAAGTCTCGAGACGGGTTGTGTTGCTCGGCTTGCCGTTTGCGTCGAACATCACAGAGCCTCCATTGCCACTGATGTCGACAAGCCCGCGCAGAAAGCCCGGGCAGTCCACGTTCACGGGCCGGCCGGCGATCTCGCTTGCTATGCCGCTGAGTCTGTGATCCAGGCTCAGTTCACGCCGCGCTTCCCAGACTACGAGCATCAAGGGGAGAAGAGCGAAGGCCGTGAGCACGCGCACACTCCCAACTTCGGCAGTGGGCCGGCGTTGCTTGAGGCGCGGGCCAAGGTACGCGAGAGTTGGAGTAGGTATCGTCTCGTGCCGTGGTATTGAGGAGCTTCCTCGGGCGCAGAAAGCAGGCAGGAACCGGTTTCGAGAGAGTCGTTCAGCCCTGCCTAGAGCGCAGCGGTCTCATCGGTGCCTTCGCGCTCATCGCCGTTCTCGTCTCGCTCGCTCTACCGGCGCCCGCTCTGGGAGCGGTGCCGGCCGGGTTTACGCCTTGCACCGACGCGAGCGACTTCTTCTGCGGAACCGTCACTGTGCCGGTCGACCACAGTGGGCTCAATCCTGCTCTGGCGGGCCAGACGATAACTCTGCCTGTGATGTTGAGACCGGCCACCGTCACCGATAGCGACGGCGTGCTTTTCGCGCTCGCAGGCGGGCCAGGCCAGGCGGCCACGCCGTTTGCGACCGACTTCGCCCGGGTGCTCGCACCAGCCCTGAAGACGCGCGACCTGATCGTCTTCGACCAGCGAGGAACCGGTGCCAGCGCTCTCGATTGCCCGGGAGCAGCTGCGGCGTCGACCTACCGGCAATACGTGGAAGCGTGTGCCGCCGAGTTGGGCTCGGCGCGTTCTTACTACACGAGCAAGGACTCGGCTGAGGATATGGACGCTGTGCGCGAGGCGGTTGGCGCCGACAAGGTGACCGTCTTCGGCGTTTCCTACGGCACCTACGTGGCCCAGCTCTACGCCAGGTTGTTTCCTACGCACACGGTGTCGCTCGTGCTCGACTCGATCGTTCCCTCGACCGGAGTCGATCCCTTCCTGCGCTCGAACTTCACGGCGATCTCGAGTGTACTGGCCGCCAACTGCCCGAAGAAGCTCTGCCGCGATATCACCAGCAGCCCGTACCGCGACCTGAAGCGCTTGGTCGCTCGCGCCCGGGCGAACGGTGCGCTGTCTCTGCGCTACGTCAACTCAGCCGGGAAAGTGCGCGCCCTGAAAGTGGATCGGTCCCTCCTTTTCTACTTCATGGTCGAGACGTTCAGTTTCGACGCCGCTTCCCGCGCTCGCTTTCCGGCAGCGGTTCGCTCGGCCCTCGCCGGCGATCCCTATCCGCTCGGACGCCTGCTCGCACCGCCGACTGGGCCGGCTGTCTCAAACGCGGAAATGAGCAACACGTTGTACCTGGCCACGAGGTGCACCGAGGAGAGCTTTCCTTGGTCGATGAGCGACCCGTTCAGCACTCGCGAGAGCAAGTTGACGAGCGCACTGGGCGAGATCCCGGCGAGCACTTTCAACCCCTTCACGTCCTCCACCGCTCTTGGCTTCTCGGACCTCAACTACTGCGTGTACTGGCCCGCGCCGACGGTGGCTGTCGATCCCGGCGTGACCGCGCCCCTACCAGACATCCCGGTGCTTGTCCTGAACGGTCAGGAGGACGATCTGACCCCGGCCGTTAATGCGAAGGAGGTAGCCGCACTTTTCCCACAGGCGCAGCGTGTCAGCGTTCCTTTCACAGGTCACAGCGTCAGCACCGACGTCTGGCCAAATGCCAGCACCTGTGTCACGCGGGCGCTCACGAGCTTTTTTGGCGGCACGACCATCGCTTCGTGCAACTCCGTCACTCCGTTCTTCAGGCCCGTGAAGCGTGACCCGACTTCGCTGGCCAAGGTCAAGGCGGTGAAGCTAAAAGGGGTTCGCGGCCAAACGATAGGCGCCGTTCTCGGGACGCTCAGCGACGTGACGACAACGGAGCTTTCGGGGGCAGGGCCCAGCGCGGGACTACGCGGTGGCTACTTCGGTGGGTCGCTGAAAAACCTGCGGCTGCACAAGCTCGTCTATGTCCCCGGCGTTGTCGTAAGCGGGAATCTGAACCTGGTCAACGGGCTCGCCAAGGTGACCGTCATCGGCAAGGGCGCTCGCGGTAAGCTCGTCATCCGCCGCTCTAGGAAGATCACCACGGTTAAGGGCTCGCTCGACGAGAAGCGCCTGAGCATCAGGATTTCTACCTCTCTGAACGACTCGACTGTGGCCTCTCGCTTGCCCGGGTTGCTGGGCCTGAGTCTCGCCACGCGATCCATCTCCTAGCTGCTTCTGCGTCCCTGCCTTTCGAGCTGGGATCGGGCGCGGTTTGGGGAACGTGCTCGACTTCTTCAGAGGCATTTCGGGGGGAAGTAGGCTACCTGCATGAGATTCCTCATCATCGGTACGGTGGGCCTGCTCGATTCGGGTTGGAGCGAGCGCCTGCATGAGACGTGCTTGCGCGCGCGCGCCGAGGTGCCCGGAACAGCGCTCGAGGAGGGGGAGAGGTGAGCGAGAACGAGCGCCTGCGGGTGATCCAGTTCCTGCACGCGCTCGACGACGCAACCTGCGAGCGGCTGGAGACGTTCACGGGTGGGGTGGCCACGCTCTCGGATGCCGAGCTACCCAGGGTTCTGAACATGAACCTACTCAGGGTCGAGTCTCTGGCCGACCGCCTCTCGCTGCACGAATTGGCGCTGGAGGCCGAACGGATAGCGGGCGACGCGGAAAAGCTGCAGAGGCGGCTTGCCTTTCGGCGGGTGGTCGCCTACGACGAAGAGATCGGGGCCAGGCTCGCACTCGGTTTCGAGCAGCTCGAGCGCTGGCAGGCCGAGCGGGTCGTCTTGATGGCGCAACACCGCCGACCCGGTTGCGATGTCGATGCGAGCTTCGTACGCGAGGTGGCGATCGAAGAGCTGGAGCCCGTGAGGAGGCGCTACCTGCTAGATCGCTCCGGCGGAGACGAGGAGCTCGTTCGCCAGGAGCTGACGGTTCCGCGTAGGCTCTCCTCGGCCGGCGAGATACGTTTTTTCGCGGCCTTCGTCGAGGGCGAGATTCGCTCCTTCTGTGAGCTCTTCAGCGACTACGGTGGGGCCGCTGTTGTTCGCTCGGTTGCGACCTTGAAGCCCTACCGGCGTGCGGGTCTGGCCCGAGCTACCGTCTCGTACGCTGTTACTCGCAGCAAGGCGCTCGGTCACGAGCTCACCTTTCTGCGCGCCGTCCACGACGACTGGCCCAAGAACCTCTACGGCGAGCTGGGATTCGACGCGATCGGGACGATCTATCGCTACGCGGGCCAGCCGTTGTCAGCCCGGCGTTAGCTCGGCTCGATGCCGCTGGACGGCCAGTCGACGACGGAGCGCCGAATCAGCGTGGCGCTCGCCGCTCCGATCAGGATCAGAGTCGCGGCCGCCAGCGAGATGCCGATCAACCCGCCTAAGAAGAAGACGAGCGTCGGCGCTCCCACGAGTGCGGCTATTCCGATCAGAGCAAGGACGTTCGTACTTGTAGCGCTCTTGAGCAGGAGTACCAGCGCGAGCACGAGGAATAGTGCGGGTGGGATCAGGAGCGTGGCCGCATAGAGCGCCTGCACGGCACGGCCACTGTCGTCAGGCTTGTGGATGAAGCCGTAGAAGGCGGCGAAGCCGACGATTGCTACTACAGAAACAATGAGAGTGAGGACCCCGAGACGACGCACTCCTCGTATTCTGAATCATTCGTTACGACGCTGCACGGGGATCGTTCACCGTGCCACCTCAAGAGCGGGCGCGGGCGCGGTTCGCTCGGTCTTCTCGCAGAAGCTCGAGCCAGCGGTCGCGCCAAAGAGCGCTCTCTGGGATGGTAGCCGCGCCGAGCGCGTGCCAGGCGGCCACGTAGACGCCGCGTAGCTCGATCATCAGCTCGAGCAGGTCGTGGTCGGGCGTCCGTCCATAGGCCGCGACGGCCTCGCGCCAGGGGAGATCTTGCCCGAGCCTCCTGGCAGCGGTCTGCAGGGTTGCCAGATCCCATTCGACCGGGCCGAGACAGCCGTCCTCAAGATCGATCCAGACGGCTCCGCGCTCGCTTTCCATGATGTTGTAGAAATGAGCGTCGCCATGCAGCGGGCGCTCGTCGAAGCGCTTCGGGAGCAGGCCGCTCAGTCGCTCCTTCTCGCTTTCGAGCAGGTCGATGTCCTTGCTCGCGAGCCGCCGCCGCGCGCCAATCCGCTCGAGTAGTAGATCGAGTTCGACGAGGGGCCTGAAGGGCGGAAGAAAGATCGCACGGTGAGGATCGAGATCATGGATGCGGCGCAGCGAGCGGGCCGCCGCCTTCACGTCGAGCGGGCGGGATACTTCCCTCTCCAGCTCCCAGAAGGAGATGACGAGCCCGTCCACGCGGTGCGGGCCGGGCGGCACGAGCGCGCTAGGCCGCGCCGCCTTGATATCGCTCTCGGCGAGTAGGGCGGCGAAGGCGAGCTCGCGTCGAGCGCTCTCGAACGGATCGCGGATCTCCGCCACCACGGTCGGGATGCGGGCGAGCACAGGCTCCGGGCAGAGCTCGAGAAGGAGATTGAAGCCCTCGTTGACAATCCGAGGCTGTTCGCAGTGAATCCCGAACTCGGCGGCCAGCGCGACGGTCGCGGCGATCTCGGGTCTCATTCAGTTTCGAGCCCGAGAACCTCATCGAGCGTCTCGCGGCGCCGGATCAGGCGCGCCTTGCCGCCAGTGACGAGCACGGCGGCCGGGCGAGTCAGGACGTTGTAGTTGGAGGCCATGCTGAGCGTGTAGGCGCCGGTGTCGGGAACAGCCAGCAGGTCACCGCGGTGCGGCTCCGGTAGTGCGATGCGCCTGACCAGTACGTCGCCGGCCTCGCAGTGCTTACCGCAGACCGTGTACGAGCGTTCGCTGGGCTCGTCTGCGCGGTTGGCGAGCAGCGCCTCGTAGTGGGCGCCGTAGAAGAGCGGGCGCGGATTGTCGGAATAGCCGCCGTCGACCGCCACCCAGGGTGGGCCCTCGGCAGCTTTCTTGACCACGCCAACCGTGTAGAGAGTGAAGCCCGCCTCGCCGACGAGCGAGCGCCCGGGCTCGAGGATCAGCCCCGGACGGGGCAGGCCGTGCGCGGCGAAGTCGCGCGCCAGCCGCGCCTCGAGGTCGCCGATCCACTCGGCGATCGACGGCGCCTGCTCGTCCTCGGTGTAGCGGATGCCGAGCCCGCCGCCGACGTCCACCACCGCCGGTGCCCAGGCCAGCTCGGTGCGGCAGACAGCGACGAAACCGGCCAGCCAGTCGAGCAGCATGCGCGGCGCCGCCAGATCGAGCAGCTGGGAACCCAGGTGGATGTGCAGTCCGGCCATCTCCATTCCGAGCGAGGAGCCGAGGCGCACGGCCTCGATTGTCTGCTCGGGCGTCAGGCCAAACTTGGAGCCGTGATAAGCGGTCTGGATCGCCTCGTGAGTGTCCACCTCGATTCCCGGCGTGACCCGGACGAGCGCTCGCTTGATGCCGGCCGTCGCCGCTCGCTCGACCTCGTCGGGGGAGTCGAGGACGAGGTAGAGCACATCGGCCTCGGCGGCCGCGCGCAGTTCCTCGTCGCTCTTGTTGTTGCCGTGGACGACGATCTTTCCGCCGTCGATTCTCGCCTGGGTAGCGACTCTGAGCTCTCCCAGCGTCGAGACGTCGGCGCCTACGCCTTCCTCGGCGAATAGGCGCAGCACGGCCACGTTCGGGAAGGCCTTGCTGCCGAAGACGACGAGCGCGTTCGGAGCCGCCTCGCGGTAGGCGCGAGCTCGAGCCCTGAGTGTCTGCTCGCAGTAGACGACGAGCGGCGTACCGAACTCGTGCGCCAGCTCGGAGGCGCGCAGACCGCCGACTTCCAGCTCGCCCCGCTCGACACGGGCGCTATCGGGGAAGAGATCGAGAACGGGCACAGCGCGAGCTTACCCGGCGCAGGCGGCGCCGAGAATGTCAGGTGCTCGGCGGTGTCTCGGGCGGAGATCACCTGTCTCCGGTTCTGGAGAGCCGCTTTCGGAGGTTGAGCGCGGCCCTGTTCGCGAGCGGTCAGGCGCTGGAACGCTTCGTTTTGTTAGGGCTTCTACGAGTCGGACGGCCAGATACCGCGCACGAACTTCGTTCGTTTGGACTCGGTGTGCGGCGCTCCGGCGGCGATGAAGACGGCCTCCTCGCCAGTGGCTGCACGGATCGCGAAGACGGTGCAGGGCGAGACGCGGAACGCATCCCAGGTCTCGAGCGCGACGATCTGGCGTTCGATCTTGGCCTGCGCGTGACCGCCGACTAGCACGAACGTCTCCTCTTGATCGGGATGGGCGTGACCCGTAGTGAGCTGCCATTCGGGCCCGTAGCGCAGGTAGCCGATCGAGACCTGCTCGCAGCCGAGCGCGGCCCGAAGCAGGCGGAGCTGGTAGTCGCCAGGGTCAATACCGAAGCGCTCCTCGGCGACGTTCGGGACAGCGAAGACGTTTGTTTTGCGTCAGCGGCTGGTTGGACGATCGCTTGTCGTTTCGTTCACGGACTGTCTCCTCTCATCGCTCTATGGGCGTTCGCTTCACAGCTGAGGTAGCGTTCTAGAGCCTTTGACGGACAAACAGCGCGAGACGATGGCACACGACTCTTACGACCCGCACGAGATCGAGCCTCGTTGGCAGGCGCTCTGGGCCGACGAGCGCGCCTTCGTCGAGCCCAACCCGCCGCCGTCCGAGCTGGGCCAGAACGAGCGCTCGATCTACGTGCTCGAGATGCTGCCCTACCCCTCGGGCGAGCTGCACATGGGCCACGTCAAGAACTACACGCTCGGCGATGTGGTGGCGCACTTCCGTAGGCGAAACGGCTGGCGGGTGCTGCGCCCGATGGGCTACGACGCTTTTGGTCTGCCGGCCGAGAATGCGGCCATCAAGGAAGGCGGTCAGCCGCGCGCGATCACCGAGCGAAACATCGCCCGCATCCGCGAGCAGATGCAGCGCATGGGCTGGGCGATCGATTGGGACAGAGAGATCTCGACTCACAGGCCCGAGTACTACCGCTGGACGCAGCTGCTTTTTCTGAAGCTGCTCGAGCGCGGGCTTGCCTATCGCAAGGAGTCGCTGCAGAACTGGTGCCCGAACGACCAGACTGTGCTGGCCAACGAGCAAGTGCTGGACGGGCGCTGTGAGCGCTGTGGCGTGGAGGTCGAGAAGCGCTCGCTCGAGCAGTGGTTCTTCCGCATCACCGACTACGCCGAGGCGCTGCTCGGCGAGATGGATCTGCTCGAGCAGTGGCCCGAGCGCGTGCTGACGATGCAGCGCAACTGGATCGGCCGCTCGGAGGGCGCCGAGGTGGTCTTCCACGTCGAGGGAACCGAGATCGACCTGCCTGTCTTCACCACCCGCCCGGACACGCTCTTCGGCGCCACCTTCTTCGTCATGGCGCCCGAGCACCCGCTTGTTCCCGAGATCGTCGCCGGGCGGCCGGAAGAAGAGGCGGTGCGCGCCTACGTCAAGCAGGCACAGTCGCGCTCGACCGTGGAGCGCGAGGAGAAGGCAAAGGATGGCGTCTTCACGGGGCGCAGCGTGATCAACCCGGTCAACGGCGAGCGGATACAGATCTGGGTCGCCGACTACGTGTTGATGGAGTACGGGACAGGCGCGATCATGGCCGTGCCGGCGCACGACGAGCGCGACCACGCCTTCGCTCGCAACTATGGACTACCAATCGTGCAGGTGATCGCCCCACGGGAGGGCGAGGTCGACGTCCAGTCCGAGGCATACGTCTCCAGCTCGGCAGACGACGTCCTCGTCAACTCGGGCGAGTTCTCGCGGCTCCCGAGCCCGGAAGGGAAACGCTCGATCGTCAATTGGATGAGCGCCGTTGGTATTGGTGAGGAGAAGGTCGGCTACCGCCTGCGCGATTGGCTGATCTCGCGCCAGCGCTACTGGGGCTGCCCGATCCCGATCGTCTACTGCGAGCGCTGCGGCATCGTGCCGGTGCCGGAGGGCGATCTGCCGGTGCTCTTGCCGGAGGTGTCGGACTTCTTGCCCAAGGGCCGCTCGCCACTCGCCGCCGCCGAGGAGTGGGTGGCTACGAAGTGTCCGAGCTGTGGCGGCGAGGCCAGGCGCGAGACCGACACGATGGACACCTTCGTCGATTCCTCCTGGTACTTCATTCGTTACTGCGACCCGCGCAACGCCGAGGCGCCCTGGGACCGCGAGATCGTCGACCACTGGATGCCGGTTGACCAGTACATCGGCGGCGTCGAGCACGCGATTCTGCACCTGATGTACGCGCGCTTCTTCACCAAGGCGCTCAACGACCTGGGCCTGCTCGGCTTCCGCGAGCCCTTCGCCCGTCTCTTCACGCAGGGGATGATCCACTATCGCGGCGCCAAGATGTCCAAGTCGAAGGGCAACGTGGTGGCGCCCGACGAGATGATCAAGCGTTTCGGCGCCGACGCGGTGCGCCTGAACATCCTCTTCATGGGCCCGGCCGACCAAGACGCCGAGTGGCAAGACAGTGGCGTCGAGGGCACCAGTCGCTTCCTTGGCAGGCTCTGGCGCACAGTGCTGGAGGCGGCTGAGAAGCCCGCACGTTCGAAAGTGACGCCGCTCGTGCGCAAGGCGCACCAGACGATCGCCAAGGTCACCGATGACATCGATCGCCGCTTCGCCTTCAACACCCCGATCGCGGCGGTGATGGAGCTGGTCAACGAGATCAACCGCGATCCGGACGACGCGGGTGTGCGCTTCGCCGCCGAGACTGCCGTCAGCCTGGTCCAGCCCTACGCGCCGCACATCGCCGAGGAGCTGTGGCAGCGGCTGGGGCACGAGCGCCTCTGGCAGGAGCCCTGGCCGACCTACGACGAGAGCCTGCTCGAGCAGAAGACCTTTGAGCTGGTCGTGCAGGTGAACGGCAAGCTACGCGACCGGATCGAAGTTTCAGTCAAGGCGAGCGAGGAGGATCTGATCGAGCTGGCGCGCTCCTCGCCCAGAGTCACCGCTCTGCTCGAGGGTAAGGAAGTGCGCAAGACGATCGTCGTCCCACGCAAGCTCGTCAATCTCGTCGTCTAGCGCCCCTCACCGAGCGCGGTTGTCAGCTCGAATATAGGTAGTGACGCGTGCGTCGAATTCGGTGCGATGCCGGCGCGATTTCGTGACGATTCATGCGGCAGGATCGGGTCATGAAGCTCCCCGAGATCTCACGGCACCAGGCTATCGTCGTTTGCGTACTAGCCTTGACCGTGCTCGTCGTTGCGGGCAAGTTGCTCGGGGCTCGGCACTCGCCCGCACGTAGCTCGGTTCGGGTCAAGCTCGTCGGTGCCGGGGGTAGCTCGCGCTCGCAACTTCTGGTCGACGTCTCGGGCGCGGTGCGCCGTCCCGGTGTGTACAGGCTGCCGGCCGGGTCGCGTATCAACGACGCGCTCGTGAAAGCCGGAGGAGCAACCAGGGCGGGCGATCTCACGCTCGTCAACCGGGCTGCGCCGCTGACTGACGGCCAACAGGTGCTGGTGCCGGTGAAGGTCACCGCGACGGCTGCCACGGCGGCTTCCGGTGGGTCTGCTGCGGCAGCTCCGATACACCTGAACACGGCAACCCTCGAGCAGCTCGACGAGCTGCCCGGGGTCGGGCCGGCCACCGCCCAGCGCATCATCGACTACCGCACGACGAACGGGCCCTTCAAGTCGGTGGACGAGCTCGACGCGGTGAGTGGCATCGGCCCGGCAAAGCTGGCCGAGGTTCGCGACCTCGTCGTTCCTTAGCGATCCGGCTTGTTTCTCGGAGCTCGTCTCAAATGAAGCACTCCACTGCCTGGCCGCGTTCGGAGGCGCGCTGCGCCCGCCTCAGTCGCACCCGTATCTCTNNCTGCGTCCTAGCATCGCATCCACCGATCGCACCCAGTCGGCGGGTCGTCAATTGAGACGAGCTCTTACCGAGCGATCGCGGTCGTTACCGCTCCAGCACTGTCTCGTCGCATCGCTATGCCTTGGTTTGGCGCTGGCCAACGCGGTACGGATCGGTGTTTTCGCTGCGGCGATCGGCGCTCTCGCGCTTGCCGTCACGATCTGGCCAGGCAGACAGTCGCGATTTCGCCTCGCCGCGACTATGGCGCTCTTCGTGCTTCTCGGCCTCGCGCTCGGCTCGCTCAGGCTGGCCTCGCTTGATCGCAGTAGTCTCGTCGCACACGTTGGTGAGAGTGCCTCGGTACGCGCCGTTGTGACCGGCGCCCCGCGCGCGAGTTCCTACGCGGTCAGCGCCCCAGGGCAAGTCGAGCGCTTCGGGCGCGCTTCTCTTCGCGAGCGCGTCTGGCTTGCGCTGCCGGCCGGTAGGACGCCGTCGATCGGGGCCGTGCTCGAGCTCAGTGCCCAGGTGGAGCTGCCGGCAGGGCCGGGCGCGAGCGGTTTCGACCAGAGAGCCTGGCTCGCTCGTCAGGGAATACACGTCGTTCTGCGAGCGAGCTCCTGGCGCCGCGTCGGCCGACGCGGAGGCATCGGCGGCTTCGGCGACCGCCTGCGCGAGCGGCTCGCGCACGATCTCGCGCTGGGCTTGACGGGTGAGCGGCGTGGGCTCGTGCTGGGTCTCGTGCTGGGCGAGGACGAAGGTCTCTCGCCCGGGTTACGCCAGTCTTTCCGGCGCTCCGGTCTCTACCACTTGCTCGCGGTCTCGGGCCAGAACATCGCCTTCCTCGTTGCCGGTGTGCTCGGCTTCGCCTGGCTCTGCGGCATACCCAGGCGCCTGGGCGAGGTGCTGGCGCTGGCGACGATCGTGGCATACGTGCTCGTGGTTGGCTGGCAGCCGTCTGTGATTCGGGCGGCTGTGGCCGGAGCACTCGCCTCGTTGGCCTGGCTGGCGGCACGGCCGCGCGATCGCTGGTACTTCCTGCTGCTCGGGGCCCTCACGTTGCTCGTCTGGAATCCTCGCTCGCTCTTCGATCCCGGCTTCGAGCTCTCGTTCGCGGCCGTCATCGCCATCTTCGTGACGGTGAGACCGCTCGAACACCTGCTCGAGAGATCCCCGCTGCCGGCGTTTCTGCGGCCAGTCATCGCTGTCTCTCTCGCCTGCAGCCTGGTGACGGCCCCGATCATGGTCTTCCAGTTCGGCAACGTGCCCGTCTACGGAGTGCTCGCGAACGCTGCCGTCGAGCCGGCCGTGCCGTTCGTTCTCTTCCTCGGCTTGACCTGCGCTCTGGTGGCGCCGATCTCCTCTCCCGCCGCGCAGGCGCTGGCCTTCCTGAATGGGCTGCTTGGCGCCTACATCGCCTTCTGGGCGCGTCTGATCGGTGCGCTTCCTGGCGCTCAGGTGAGCCGGGCTCATGTCTCGAGGCTCTTACTCGTCACCTTCTTGCTTGCGATCTGGCCCTTCCTGCTCAAGCCGCGGCTAAGGCGACTGCTGGTGCTCACGCTGATCATGCTCATCTCGCTCTGGGGCTGGCAGCATCGCCCACAGTTCCAGCTCTTTCCGGCTCCTCCGAACGGGCTTCGTATTACCTTCCTGGATGTCGGTGAGGGAGACTCGACGCTCCTGCAAACTAAGGATGGAGCCGTTCTCGTCGATGCCGGTCCACCCGAGGCGCATGTGGCCGCGCAGCTTCGCCGCCTCGGAGTCCGACGAATCGAGGCGCTCGTGCTGAGTCACCCGCACAGGGATCATGTCGGCGGGGCGGCCGAGGTGCTTAGCCGGCTCGACGTGGGGCTCGTGCTCGACTCCGGGATCTCGGGGGGCGATAACGAGGAGAAAGTCGCCCGCGCCGAGGCCAGGAAACGGGGCGTCTCGATCAGGCTTGCTCGAGCGGGCGAAGACCTGCGGCTGGGAGATCTGTCCTTGCACATCCTCTGGCCGACGGGGAATGTCGTAACCTCCGCCGCTGGCGATGCCAACGAGTCGGCGATCGTCGCCATCGCCTCCTATGGCTCGACCGACGTGTTGCTCCCGGCCGACGCGGAGTCGCCGCTTACGCTCCCACTTGTCACACGGCCGCTCGAGGTACTCAAGGTCGCTCACCACGGCTCATCCGACGACGGCCTGGCACAACTGCTCGAGCGCGTACAGCCGCAAATCGCCGTCATCTCGGTCGGCCGCGACAACGGTTACGGCCATCCGACACCCTCGACGCTCGCCGCGCTGAATGCGGCTCCGGGGCTCAGCGTCTTTCGCACCGATCTAGACGGGCGCGTCGTGCTGGAATCCGACGGCTGCGCGATTACGGTGAGGGCTCAACACGCTCAACCCGTATTCTTGCCCTGCAGTGGCTGAGCTGAAGTCCGCCTATCTGATTTTTGGAACGAACCGGCCGCGGGTCGAGCTGGCGGTGAGGCGTCTGCGCGATCGCTTCGCGCCGGAGGCGGTGGAGCGACTGCAGGCGAGCGAGACGAGCGGGGAGGAGGCGGTAGCCGCCTGCAACGCCGGTGGGCTCTTTGCGAGCGGCGGGCGAGCGGTGATCGTGGCGGGAGTCGAGCGCTGGAAGGCAGCGGACGGGAAGGCCGTCAGCGCCTACCTCGACAACCCGGCACCGGACACCATCTTGGCGATGGTTGCCGACCAGCTTCGCCGCGACTCGGCACTGGTGAAAGCGGTCGGGAAGAGGGGTCAGGTTCTCGCCTATGACGTCGCCAAGAGGGAGCTACCGGAGTGGGTACGGGCGCAGCTGCGCGAGCGCGGAGTCGAGGTCTCGCCTGGAACAGCCCGGGCGCTGATCGAGCTGGTAGGAGAAGAGATGCGCGAGCTGGCCTGCGAGATCGACAAGCTCGCGACCTGGGCTGATGGGGAAAAGATCGACAAGAAGGAGCTGGAGCTGCTGGTTTGCCCGCGTGGCGAGGTTGCCCCGTTCGGGCTCACCGATGCCTGGGGCAGGCACGACGCGGCCGGAGCGCTGGCCGCCTACGAGCTTCTGCTCGAGCGTGCGAGTGAAGTGCGCTCATCAGTTCTCACCCGTCTGGCGGCGCTCCTCTCCGCGCACATCGGCAAGGTTTCTGCCTGCCACAGACTCTTGCAGCAGGGGCTCGGAGCGCGTGAGGCCGCGACTCGGCTGACGATGCACCCCTACGCTGCTGAGAAGGCCGTTGCCCAGGCGCGCAACTTCAGCGAGATCGAGTTGCGTCGAGCGACCGTGCGCCTGGCCGCGCTCGATTTGGCGCTCAAGGGCGGTAGCCGTCTGCCGGCCGAGCTCGAGTTCGAGTGGGCGCTGATCGACCTCACAAAGGGCCTATCCCGCTAGCGGCTCAACCCCTTCGACTGTGCGTCCCAAACGGGATAGCCCTGAGAACCTCAAGTGGAATGAATCTCTATCGATTAGGTGCGACGGGCACCAGCTTCTTTCGCTCGCCATGTCCCGGCTTCGTTCTTCTCGTTGTCCGGGGCACCTCGCTAATCCACCCTC
>PMXT01000085.1:0-1714 GCA_003170995.1 Actinomycetota bacterium
TAATAGGTAGGAGGAAAACCGAGCGCGTCCAACCTGGCTCTCGGGCCAGCCTCGGAATGAACAAAACCGGAACGCGATCTCCCACCCGCTCATAACTAAAAAAAGATGGGAACCCGCGAGGTCTAGAGTGCGCGGACTACCGCGCGTCCGGAGTGAAGCTACGTAAGCCTCAAGCCACCCCGTTTTTTTGTTGCACGGTGAACTACTGGCGTTAAGAGCCCTCCGATCACGAATCCTATGACCACATCAAATGGTCGAATGGCAAGATACGCGATGAGCACGCAGGCCGCGAAAACCAAAAACACGATTACGGTCCAACGTACGACAAGACCGTGACCCGAAGCGTTCTTAACAAGCGACATAGCAAGGAAATAACACACAGAAGCAAATCCAGTCATTGCCGCGATGGTCAGTAGTCTTACCACGTACAGTACCCTCCGCTTTAAATACCAGGACTCGGAATAGGCGACCAGGAATGAGTCTTTTCTCCTAGCGGACGACGGGCCTCGAACCCGCGACCTNNGGAGACGGGCCTCGAACCCGCGACCTTCGGCTTGGGAAGCCGATGCTCTACCAGCTGAGCTACGTCCGCGCGCCGAAAACGATAGCGCACTCCATGGAGAGTCTCGTTCTCGCTCCAGCATCGGTGCCACGCCTGAGTCCGGAGAGCAGAGAACACCCTCGCCCTTCACTCAGCCCTCGCCGAGGTGGGCGGCCACTCGTCGAGCTGAGGCAGGCCCGCCACCTCGCCGACAGCACTCTCTGCCGGCTCGACCAGAACCACTATCGACCCCGCGGCCAGTACCAACACTCCTCCGATCGCGACTGCCAGCCCGATGCTCTGTCCGAGCAGCAACCAGGCCAGGAGTGAGGCCGAGACCGGCTCCAGATAGGAGAGGAAGCCCATCGCCTGCGCCGTCACGTGGCGCAGGAGTACCAGCCAGATGAGACCTGAAAGAGCGGTGAAGATCAAGGCCACAATCGCGAGGAACCCGAACTCGCCGGCGGTCGGAAGTACGCGGCCGCTGAAGGGAAGCACCGGCACAAGCACAACCAGAGCGAAAACGTCGATCCAGAACTCGAGCCCGATCGGATTGGCCGTACGCACGATGTGCTTCTGGATGATCACGAGGATCGCCAGTACGAAGGCGCCGCTGACTCCGATGGCGATCGCAAGCGGCCTCGCGTGTCCGCTCCCGTTGCTCTCGAGCGCGATCAGGGCGAGGCCGGTAACGGCGATCGGTAGGGCGACGAGAACGACTCGGCTGAGTCGCTCGGGCAGAAAGAGCGGGGCGAGCAGGGTCAGGAAGATCGGCGAGGTGTAGGTGGCCAGCACGGCCACGGCGACCGAGGAGAGCTTCATCGCCTCGAAAGTGCAGTACCAGAGCAAAGCGAGACCGGGCCCGATCGCTAGCGTCCAGGGCCACGCTTTTCCGATTCGCAACAGGTCGGTCCTGCCGCTCACGACGACGCCCAGCCCGAGCGCGAGAGCACTCAGGCCGATGCGCCAGAAGACAATCGAAAGCGCTCCCAGCGAGAGGTGATCGGCAATGATCCAGATGAAGCCCCAGGAGCTGGCGAGGGCCGCGACGCCAAGGTTCCAGCGCATGCCTCGATGCTACCGGCGCCCGCCGTCTTGTTTGTAGAAAGCTAGATCTGCCCGTCTAGTGGGATAGGCCCCAAGTGCTTCATTTGGAACGAGCTCTCAAGGCGT
>PMXT01000085.1:1741-18151 GCA_003170995.1 Actinomycetota bacterium
GTGGTGGGATCGGGCTCGATCGCACACTCGAGCTCGCACTCGATACCGGCCTCGCGCAGAATTGACTCGATCTCTTCCGCCTCAGCGGCATCGGCAGCGACGGCCACCTGCACCATTCTCGTCATTCGCTCTTCTCCTCGCCCCCGGCACTGGGAACGGCCAGCCGCGGCCCAGCTTCACTCCCTTCACCGGGGAGCGCTCCACCCTTGATCAGCCGAGGCTCACCTCGCTCCCGGAAGGGCAAGTCGATGATATCGAAGTCCTTCGGCACAGCCGTTGCCGTAAAAAGCTCACGCGCTTCGCGCAGCACCTCGGGCCCGAAGTAGCGGGTCGAGACGTGAGTGAGCGCGAGCATCTTCACGCGAGCGGCAAGCGCGACCTGCGCCGCCTGCACGGCTGTCGAGTGCCGCGTTTCCTCGGCGCGCTCGCGCTCCTCCTCGCAGAAGGTCGCCTCGTGGATGAGCAAATCGGCGTCGCGAGCCGCCTCGACCACGGTACGTACCGGCGCGGTGTCTCCCGAGATGACCAGCTTGCGCCCGGACCGAGCCGGACCTAACACCTGCTCGGGCCGAACCACGGTTCCGTCCGTGAGTGAAACCGTCTCACCTCGCTGCAGGGCTCCGCGCTCACGCCCGGGCGGGACTCCCAGCGCATCGGCACTCCGAACATCAAAACGGCCAGGTCTCGGCAGCTCCACCAGTGCGTAGCCGAGCGCTGAGACACCGTGCTCGACGGAGAAGGTCTCGAGCATATAACCGTCCCGCTCGAGCGTCTCGCCGGGCCGCAGCTCCACCAGTTCGAGAGCGAACGTGAGCCGGCCGAATATCTTGCGCAGGCTGGCGAAGAGGTCGTTCAGCCCGGGCGGGCCGAAGACGGTGAGCGGGAGCTCGCGACCCCTCAAAGAGAACGTCTTGAGCATCCCCGGCAGCCCCAGGTAGTGATCGGCGTGATAGTGGGTCAGAAAGATCTCACTCAGATCGACCAGCCCAAGCGTCGAGCGCAGGAATTGGCGCTGGCTGCCCTCACCGCAATCGAAGAGCAGCCGCTCGCCTCCCCGGCGAACGAGGAGCGCAGTCGGGGAGCGCCTGGCGGTAGGCATCGAACCAGCCGTGCCAAGGAATACGACGTCGAGATCCACGACCGGATCTTAGTGGGGTCTATCCCGTTAGGGATGCGATGCAAGGGAGCTCGACTGGGGACGGAGGGGCGCCGGGTCAGTGCTAGATCGTGGTGCGAGGCTAGGACGCAGTGCGGCCAGTGGGTGGAGTGCTTCGTTTGGAGACGAGTTCCGAGGCCGGACGGATCGCAAAGGCGCACTGGTGGTGCGACTATCGGTCTGGGTGGCCGCCGGCGCGGCGGACAGTTCTCGTTGGACTTCGGCCGTCTGGTGCCCTATCCTTCCGGCGTTTGACGTAAGGAACTGCGGCTTCAACCTCTCTGAGCAGCATGGCGGCTACAAGTACACGCTTACGCATGCGTGATCGCTCGATCGCGCATATGTACGTCTTCCTACTCGCGAGCGGAGCGATTTTGCTCGCCTCCGCGGTCGCGCTCTCGATTGTCCTCGGCGCCGTCGTACGTAGGCAGGCCAGCTCGAATACCCTTTCTGATCTGAGCCACGCCACCAGCGTCGCGCTCACCTCCAAGCGCGCCGGTGACCTGCTCGCGAGTCCGGCCGCTGTGGCAACGGTCAGTCGGCAGCTGCTCCGCAACCCCAACATCGCCAAGGTCGAAATCGTTCGTGGCGGACGAATCACGCCGCGCGCTTCTGAACCTGACCAAGTTGTCTATCAAGAGCCACTTCACGCCCAAAACGGCCGGCGAGGGCTTCTACTCGTGTTTTCTCGTCCGATCGATGCGAGTTCCGGCGCCGGCTCGTACACCCGCTTCATCTGGCCCTCGGTGGCACTCGTCTTCCTGGCCCTCTTCGTCATGCTGGTACTGCTCGCGCATGTAGCCTCGCAAGCTTTGCGACGACGACGGCGAGCCCTACGGCAACAGTCCGAGGCGCTACGGGATGCCTATCGGCGTCTAGAGCAAAGCTCGCTCGAGGCGATCGAAAGCCTCAACGCGGCGGTCGACGCCAAGGACCCTTCGACGGCCGGCCACTCCCAGCGAGTGGAAGAGATAGCGGTGCGCATCGGCCGCGAGCTTCAACTCGAGCCGGCGCGCCTCGAGCTGCTCCAGATCGGCGCGCTCTTCCACGACATCGGCAAGTTGGCCGTTCCCGATGCCATCCTGCTCAAGCCGGGGCGCCTTACTCGCCAGGAGTACGAGGTGATGAAGCGCCATTGCAACGACGGAGCTCGAATCGTGGATCGTTTCGGCCCACTGCGCCCCGTGGTATCTACTATCCGCCACCACCACGAGTGCTGGAGCGGTCACGGCTACCCGGCCGGCCTCGAAGGCGAGGCGATTCCTATCGAGGCCTCGATTGTGGGAGTGGCGGACTCCTGGGATGCGATGACGACTAACCGCCCTTACAAGGCAATGCTCAGCGTCGAGCTGGCGCGAGAAGAAGTCGAGAGATGCCGTGGTACGCAGTTCCGGCCCGACGTGGTTGACGCTTTGCTCAGCGCCCTCGAGCAGGACCCGGAAGTGTTCACTCCGCTCGACGCACAACTAGGCACCTCCGACGAGAAAAGCCGTATCCCACACCCACCGATCGCAACACAGACCGAGGCGTTCGATCTCGGCGAGGCCTAGCGCTGCGGGCTCCTATCTCGGGACGGGCCAGCCCATTCCGTTTGCAGCCGCTCCGGCCATCGCCTGTCCGCTTGTCGGCTCGCCCGGCTTTGCGGCTGGGCGTGGCACTGGCGGCTGAGCCGTCGGATCCGACCACTGCACAGGAGGGATCGGTTGGACGGGCGGAGCGACAGGTGCCGCACGAGGCGGGACAGCCTGAGTGGGAGGCGCAGCCGCGGCCGGTTGCGCCGGCGGCGTCTCGAGAGTCGACTCCTTCGAGGCGGTCTCCTGTTCGGGCGCTTCGCCCCCGATCGTGGCGAGCACAGCGGCCAGCTGGGCGCGAATCCGACTGATCTCGACATTCAGGCGCTCGCGCTCGGCCATCGCCTCCCGCAAGATCTCACGCGCTTCGGCACGGGCCTCGCTCAGCACCGACTCGGACTCGCGTCGCGTCTGGTCGGTCATCTGCTGCGACGCTCGCTCGGCCGAGATCAAGGTCGTGCGTAAAAGCTGCTCCAGCTCGCGGTAGCGAACCAGCTCGGTCCCCAGCTGCTCGATCTTGTCGGCGAGATCGGCGCGGTCGCGCCATACATCTTCGAAGCTGTTGACGATATCGGCAAGTAGATCATCGGCCTGCTTGGTCTGGTAGCCGAAGAGCGCCTTGCGGAGGCGGATGTGCCTTATCTCTACGGGCGTCAAAGCCATTGGAAGCCTCCTTATCCGAACTGGGCAAGCACTTCGTACACCATCCGATCGATCAGCCAGAGCGCCAATACGGCAACGATGGGAGATAGATCGATACCTCCGAACGACGGCAACAAACGCCGAAACAAGCGGAGATACGGATCGCAAGCGTCAAAGAGGAAGCGGCGAACTCGATTTAGATTGCGGTTGTAGGGCATTGGTATCCAGGAGCTGAGGACGTAGATAAAGATGATCAGCGAGTAAACGGACACGAAGACGTTCACCACCGTCATCACCTGGGAGACGACTGAGCAGAGCATCGTCAAGCTGGCCTCATTGCCCATACTGCGTCAATTCGTTCCGCTAGCGCTCGTTCCTACACCGCTGCCGCGACTCTTACCCATGAGTCTTTGGCTTATCTTTAACGGGAGAAACCCCTAGCCCTGATTGAAGAAGCCACGCTCGATCATACGGGCGCGTTCCTCGGCTGAGACCTGTACGTGCTGCGGCGTGAGCAGAAAGACCTTGTCGGCCACTCGCTGCATCCCGCCGTCGAGCGCGTAGGTGAGCCCGCTGGTGAAGTCGACCAGCCGCTTCGAGAGCTCGCTGTCTACTCCCTGCAGATTGAGGATCACCGGGATGCCTTGCTTGAAGTGATCGGCGATCTGCTGAGCGTCATTGAAACCACGCGGGACAACGAGATGAACGCGCGCCGGCGAGACACCGATATCGGCTGCAACCGCAGGCGGCTCGACACCGCGCAGGCGAGTTGCCGGGCGCAGCGCTACGCCGCGTTGACGTGGGCTCTCGGGCTCACTCCACTCATCTAGCTCGGCGCTGCGGCGACGCGGCGCCAATCGCCGAACGTTCGGCCGCTCGCTGTGCGTGCGCTCGGCCTCTTCGGTCACGTAGCCGTCCTCGTCCCAGTCTTCCTCTTCGGCTATGCCGAAATAGACGAGCGTCCGGTTCCAGACGTCCGCGAAACCCATATGACGCGATTGTATCCATCGGCGCGGTTGACATCGCGAAAGGAGCGATCGAAAGCAAGTTGACTTTATGGCAACACTGTGAGAAAGTCCCCTACTGTCAAGATCGAGATGAGCCGCCGCAATTTCGAACAAGACGGACGGAAAAGGCCGCCGCAGTCCGTCGCCTCCCCGGTTTATTGGTGCCTTCTCAAGCAATATGCTTGGGCTCATAGACGCTGCGAAGCCGCGCGAGGTGCTGCTTTCGGTCGCGTCCGCGCCTCCGTCGATACGAACACTCCCTACGTTCTAGCCTCACTTGCTTTACGCGCCCGGAAGCTCGTAAGCACTACCTGAGGAGCATTGGCGAATGTCCTCAAAGCACTGGAAGTTGCGACTCGGGCCGACTCACGCCCTGCTCTCCCCCGAGCAACTCCGCGCCGCCCACCTCTTGCACGAGCAAGCGCGACTGAGTATTCCGGAGCTGGCACGACGGGGCTACGAGCAGTGGGGCTACTCGAGCGCGCATTCGGCCGCCGTGGCGCTGCACAGGCTCTTCCAGCGCTACGAATACCCGGCGCGATCTCGAGCCGAAGCGAACAGGTTGCTCGCTTCGAACGAGGAAGGGCGCTGTCGGGGTGAGACGATCTACCGCCGACCCTGTAAGAGGTCGGCCTTGATCGGGTCGAGTTTTTGCCCGTACCACCAAGCGGACGAGATCGAGCAGGTGGCGCTATAGACTCGCCGCGATGATCGAGAGGCGAGCACGCTGGGAACGAGCTCTCTCCTGTACTCGCGAACAGCTCGTACTCGAGATCTGCTCCTCTATGGTCTTCCTCGCGGTAGGAATCGTCCTTCGCCCTCGACTTTCGAGCGCTTTGATCGTGCTTGTCGGTCTCGCCGCGGGTTTTTTCGTCCACAGCTGCAATCGCCTCGTTCTGGCTCAGCCACCGCTCGCGCGCCGAGTCGAGTGGGAACGCGAGCCCAGCTCACCTTCAGCACCGCAGAGCATTTCAGCCGGCTTACTCGTGGCGGTTCTAACCCTGCTGATAATCGCGGCGGTGTACATATCGACCGGCGATGCGACGGAAAGCTTGATCGACTTCTTCGGCGGTATGTTCCTGGCTTACGCACTGATTGCAGCCGCTCAGCGCTTCTACCTCGAACGCGACTTCGCTCGCCGCGTCTCCGAGCGCTAGCTCCAGAGAACGCTGCCGACGCGAATGAAGGTGGCGCCCTCCTCGGCGGCGACGAGGTAGTCCTGGCTGGTGCCCATCGAGAGCTGCGGGAGATTGAAGCGCTCGGCCAGCTCTCGCAAACGCCGGAAGGAGGGACGCGAGGCCTCAGGGTCGCTCGCGAGCGGCGGCATGGTCATCAGGCCGCGGACCTCGATGCCAGTTTGACGACAGAGTTCGAGGAAACCGTCCAGCTCTTCGGGAGCGATTCCAGACTTCGTCTCTTCCCCGGCGAGATTGACCTCGACCAGAGCCGGAATACTCAGCTGCCGGGCTGCCGACTCGCTCGCGAGTGAGTGACAGAGCTCGCAGAGCTCGCTCACGAGCGCCGTCTTACGGCTTTGCAAGTGACCGATGAAGTGCCAGCGGAAGGCTGCTCCGTAACGCGCCTGCTTCGTTGCCAGAGCCTGAGCGCGATTCTCCCCCACCACCTCGATGCCCGCCTCGGCCAGAACTCTCATCTCTTCCAGCGACACGTACTTGGTCGCCGCCACCACGGTGACGCCCGGCCCTACGCACTCCCGGATGCTTTCATAGCGCTCGCGGATCTCCTCAGCCGATCGCACCGATAACCCCCTGACGCCCCGTGTTGCCCTGATCGCGCCGGTGCGAGAAGAAGAGCTCCGGATGGCAGGACGTACAGATCTCCACCCGCTCTACATGGCTGCACCCGGCGCTCTCGAGCGCCTTCTCGGCGGCCAGCCAGAGGTCGACGTTGCGACCGTGTGCGACCTCGCGCCCGAACTGCCGGCGGAAGCGCGCCGCCACCTCTTCCGACACCTCGAAGCAGCAGGGCCCGATCGCCGGACCGAGCGCCGCTCTGATACGGCCACGGCCGAGAGCCCGTGCGGCCGATTCGATCACGCCCGCGAGCAAACCGCGCCAGCCGGCATGAACGAGAGCCAGACCCGGCCGTTCGCCGTCCTCGCGCACTAGTGCGATCGGAAGACAGTCGGCCGTGACGAGCAGCATCCCCTGCCCGGGCTCCTCGCTCCAGAGGGCGTCGCACTCGGGGAATTCGGCATCCTCGGAGAGCAGCTCGCTCGGCTCGGCACGTCGTGCCACGGCGCCGTGAAGCTGGCGAGCCATGGTCGCGCGAGCAGGGTCGATCTCCAGCTCGTGACAGAGGCGCGCCCGGTTCTCGAACACCCTTGCCAGCTCGTCGCCAGTTCGCTTACCGAGGTTGAGCGAGGCGTAGGCTCCCTCGCTGACTCCGCCGAGACGGGTCGAGAAGGCGACCGTGTACGGGCCCGGCGGTCGCCAGCGATAGAACATTCCCTCCATCTCTAGGCGCCGTCGGCGATGAGTTCCCTCGCCGCTTCGAGCTCGGTCTCGCGCCCGGCGAGCGCTCCGTTCAGCTTGCGCCGGCGCAGCTCGGCCAGGATCTCGCCCACTCTCGGCGATTGCTGTAGACCCAACTCAACCAGATCGCTTCCGTCGATCTCGAGCTCGATCTCACATAGGCGCTCGAAGTACTCCTCGAGGGCCGGTAGATCTCGCATGGCGAGAGCAACTAGTGGCGCGTCTGGAGCCACCGGCTCGACCAGCGAAACGAGCTCGGCCGGGCTGATCTCCCGTTGCAGACGATCGATCAAGCGCGGCGCGAATACTACCGCGGCCACGATCTTCTCGATGTCGCGGCGGCGCAGGCGCAGGCGCCCGAGCCAGGAGTAGAGCTCGTACGTCGGCAAGCGGCGGGCAAGCACGGCCAAGCCGGGTCGCCAGCGCGGCAACTCGGGGGCGTAGCGGTCACGAAGGACGTGAAGGCGCTCGACCAGCGCTGCCGCCTCCTCATCGGCGGCCAGATGCGGATGCACGGCTGCGGCAACACCGAGCTCGGCCAGGCGCAGAATCGAGTGTGGTGCGTCCGGCTCGTCGAGGATGGCGATCAACTCGTCGCGCAGGCGTGCCGAGGAGAGATCGTCGAAGAGCCCCATCTCCACGCAGCTGCGAGCCAGCTGGGCGGCGTGCTCGTCCATGCGAAGGCCGAGCCGGCTCTCGTAGCGAACGGCCCGGAAGATGCGCGTGGGATCGTCAACGAAGGAAAGGTTGTGGAGCACACGCAGTCGCCGCTCAGAAATGTCGCGCCGGCCGCCGAAGGGATCGACCAGCCGCCCGAAGTCTTCCGCCTCGAGCGACACCGCCATCGCGTTGACGGTGAAGTCGCGGCGGAAGAGATCCTCGCGGATGCTGGCGTGCTCGACCGAGGGCAGTGCCGCCGGCGCTTTGTAGAACTCGGTACGCGTGGTGACCACGTCGACGCGTGCTCCATCGTTGTAGAGGACAACCGCCGTTCCAAACTTCTCGTGCGCGCGGATGCGCCCGCGAAGCAACCGCGCCAGTTCCCTTGCTAGGCCGATAGCGTCGCCTTCTACGGCGATGTCGATGTCGAAGCCCTTCGTTCCGAGGAGAACGTCGCGCACCGAGCCGCCCACGAGGTAGATGCCCTCAAAGGCGCCGCCGACCGTCGCTACCGCCTCGCGCAGGGGCGCCAGGGCCTCCAGCTTCTCTAGCTCGTTCTCGAGGTTGGCCCCACTCGCGCCCGCCGGTTCCTCGCGCAAGCCGAAGGCTGCGAGCAGATCGCCACGAGTAACCACCCCGACGACCTCCCCGTCCTCGATCACGGCGATCCGCCCGGACGATGAATCGACCAGCATCCGCCGCAATTCGGGAAGCGTGGTGGCAGGTGCACAGACGGCTACCTCGAGTGCCATGATCGCTTTAACCGGCGCCTGATCGAGGCCGTGCCCAAGTGCCTTGTCCAGATCCTCGCGATTGACGACACCGCGCAGGTGGCCTTCCTCGAGCACGAGGATGCCCGACTGACGGTAGCGCTGGCAGGTGGCCATAGCCTCGGCAACCTTGGTCTCGGGCTCGACGAAGCGCGGCGGCTTCGACATCACTTCGCTTGCCACGGGCGGCTGCCCAAGTGCCGAAGCGAGACCCGTCTCGATCGCCTGGCAGGCCCGCTCGAGCGAGAGACGGGTCGAGGCCGAAGCCGCTCCTTGGTGGCCGCCGCCACCGAGCACGGCGGCCAGCCTGGCGGCATCGAGCTCGGGCACGCGGCTGCGGAGCACGGCGAGGACGCGCCCCTCCATCTCGACCAGGCAGGCGAGCGCGTCACAGTCGGTCAGATCGACGAGCTTGTGCGCGAGCAGAGCGATGTCTTCGAGATAACGCGGCCAACTGGCGCTTGCGAGGAGGAGCTCGACACCGGCGGCTCGCACGGGCCGGGCCGAGTCGATCAGCTTGCTCAGAAGCTCTCGCTCCTCCTCCCCGAGGGCGGGACGCAAGAAGTGGCCAAGCTCGTCGACGCGCGCACCGTGACGCAGGCACCAAGCGATCGCCTCGGCGTCACGCTGCGTGGTCGAGGCGAAAGTGAGCGAGCCGGTGTCCTCGTGGATCCCGAGCGCGAAGGCCGTCGCCTCTAGCGCACTCACGCCTAGCTCGCGCTCGGCGAGGATCCCGACAAGCGTCGTCGTCAGCGCCCCCTCCTCGGTCAGGTAGAGGTTCTCGGGCTTCACCCACTCCGGACGGGCGCGCTCGTGGTGATCGAAGACGACCTTCTCGACAGCCGAATCGAGCGCCAGCGACTCCAGCTCGCCGAGGCGCGAAGCATGCACCGTCTCGACCGCCACCAGGCGGCGCACTTGTGAGAGATCCAGCGCCCCCGCCTCAACCAGCTCGAGCTCGTCGGCATAGAGACGCACGAACTCGCGCACGTTGCGAGCCAGGGTCGGCTGCAGGGCCACCACCGAGCCCGGGTAGAGACGCCGCGCGGCCAGCGTCGAGGCGAGCGCATCGAAGTCGGTGTTGGCGTGCGTGGCGATGATCGTCTCGGCGCGCATACCTTCATTGTGACCGCGAGACGGCCCGAAGGAAGCGTTCAGGCGCGATCGCCCGAGCGAACGAGGGTAAGCGCCGCGAGCGAGACGAGCATCCAGAAGGCCAGATAGGCGAAGGCCGCGCTCGGCGAGACGAGTGTCCAGAGCCCGCCCGCCACGGCGCTGGCGGCGAAGTTGCCGAAGCTCTGCACGGCGGCCAGCAGGCCGAAGGCCGAGCCGACCACCTCGCTCGGAGCGAGTCCGGCGACAGCCGCGCTCTCGGCGGTCTCGGCAAAGCCGATCCCGATTCCCGCGAAGGCGAAGAAGACCGCGATCAGGACTATCGAGGAACTGCTCAGCGCAAGCCCCGCGTAGCCGACGGCGAAGGCCGCCGCTCCCAACCCGAACACGAGCATCATGCCGCGGCGATCGCCGAGACGCCCACCGATAAAGCTGGCCACGACGGCCGCCAGGTTGTAGCCGGCATAGAGACCAAGCGCGAGATCGACCGCCGTCGTGTGACTGCGCCCGGGTTGGAGCAGACCGGTTGCTCGCAGGATGAGCAGGGTCGCCGCCGCGTTCCCGATCTCGAAGGCCGAGATGGCCAGGAAGAGCCGGCCCAGGCCACCGCGCAAAACGGGGCGCACCTGAAGACGAAGTGCCCTGCGCTCGCCGCGCTGCGGCCTCGGGATGGCGCGGATCCCGATCACGATCGCTAGAGCGGCAAGGAGTCCGGGAACGACGCTGACGAGGATTGCCGTGCGAATGCCGACCCAGGCAACGAGCCCGATCGCCAGGAGCGGCCCGCCGATCGCACCCAAGTTGTCCATTGCCCGCTCGTAACCGAAAGCGCGTCCGTAAGTTCCCTCCGAGACGGCCTCGGCCAGGAGCGCGCTACGCGAAGGAGCGCGCAAGCCACGCGCGATCCAGCCGGCTATTCGTAGTGCGCCCGCCTGCCAAACGGCGCTGGCGGCGCCGATCGCAGCGGTGAGAACGGCCGTGACCGTATAGCCACCGACAGCCGTCTTGCGCCGCCGCGCCGGGTCGTCGGCGATGGCGCCGCCTACGAGGCGCGATACCCCGCCAAGCCCGTCGGCAAAGCCCTCGATCAGGCCGAGCGCCGCGGCCGGTGCACCAAGCGTTGTCGTCAGGAAGCTCGGCAGGAGCGAGGTCGGTATCTCATAGCCGAGGTCGGCAAAGAAGCTGGCGCCACCGATCGCCGCGACGCTCCTGGTGAACCAGCGCTCTTCTTCGCGCGGGCTGAGCTGCAGGGCGTTCTCGTCGCTCATTCGCCTGAAGGGCCGACCTTATCTGGCCAGAGCAACCGCGTCGATCTCGACCAGTGCGCCGGAGGGAAGCGCCGCCACCTGCACGGTCGCGCGCGCCGGCGGAGCGCTACCGACGTACTCCGAATAGGCGTTGTTCATCGCTGTGAAGTCCGCCAGGTCGGCCAGGAAGACGGTCGTCTTGAGCAGGCTACCCAACCCGCTTCCAGCCTCCTCCAGGATCGCCTTGATGTTCTCGAACACCTGGCGGGTTTGTGCCTCGATGCTCTTGCCCTCGAGCGTGGTCTCGCCGGGAGCGAGTCCGAGTTGGCCGGAGATGAAGACGAGACCGCCGGCAGAGATCGCCTGGTTGTAGGGCGCCCCTTGGAAGGGCGCGGGCGCGGCCTCGGTACGGACAACCTGCTTCCCTTTCACGTCCTCTCCCCCCTCACACTGCAGGCAGTCTCGAGCGCCACTCCGAGTGCCTTGAAGATGGCATCGAGCACGTGCTGCGTATCGCTGCCCTCGACGAGACGAACATGAAGCACGATCCCAGTGGCCAGCGCCAGCTCGCGCAGAAAGCGAACGGCCATGTCGCCGGCGAGCCCGCCTATATGGGCGTCCGAGAGATCGAAGTTGGAGAGCAGGCGGGGGTCGTCGCTCAGGTCGAGAGCAACGTGTGCGAGCGCCTCGGCCGAGGGTATGTAGCCGGCGCCGTGGCCGAGCGCGTCTTCGGCCCGCAGTAGCTTGGCCAGCGCCGCCCCGAGAGCGCGCCCGGAAGAGACAACCTGCGCCTCGGCCGAATCGGAAGCGATCGCGAGCGTGAGATCGAAATGCCCGTAGCGAGCTACCTGCTCGAGCAGGCCGTCGAGCACCGGGAGACCCGTCTCGACGTGAGCGTTTCCCGCGCCGGATGGCACCAGGCGAACGGTACTGCGAGTCGCGGCGGTCTCATCCGAGGCCATAACGGCACCCTAGCGGAGAACTCGAATCGAAACGAAGCACTCCATCGCTCGGCCGTGTTCGGCGGTGCGACGGGTCGTCATTCCGCTTCGAGCTCTAGCTGGAGATTCGCTCGATGCAAGCCCCGAGCGAGCGCAGGCGCTCGTCGATGCGCTCGTAGCCTCGGTCGATCTGACCGATGTTCCCGATCGTCGAGACACCGTCGGCGCAGAGGCTTGCGATCAGCATCGCCATGCCGGCGCGAATGTCCGGGCTCTCCATGCGGTCGCCGACGAGCGGGGCGGGCCCGGTCACGACTGCTCTGTGCGGATCGCAGAGGATGATTCGAGCGCCCATCCCGACCAGCTTGTCGACGAAGAAGAGCCTGCTCTCGAACATCTTCTCGAAGATCAGCACGGTACCCCGCGCCTGCGTGGCTACGACCAACGCGATCGAGGTCAGGTCTGCGGGGAACTGTGGCCAGGGCCCATCCTCGATCTTGGGAATCGCTCCGCCCAAATCGTCCTGAATCACGAGCTCCTGCCCATCGGGCACTCGCACGCTGCAGTCGTCCGCTTCGATCCGCACGCCCAACCGCTGCAGGTGGGGCAGAATCGGGCGTAGATCTTCGCCGCTGCAGCCCTCGATGGTCAGCTCGCCACGAGTGACCGCGCCCAGCCCGATGAAGCTGGCGATCTCGATGTGGTCGGACGAGATGCGGTGCTCGCCACCCGAGAGCTCCGGTACGCCGCGGATGCGCAGGAGATTGGAGCCAAGGCCCTCGATCTCGGCTCCGAGCGAGACGAGGAATCGGCACAGGTCCTGAACGTGCGGCTCGCCGGCCGCGTTGCCGATGACCGTCTCGCCTTCGGCCAGCACGGCCGCCATGATCACATTCTCGGTTCCCATTACGCTCGGCTCGTCGAGGAAGAGATGGCAGCCGCGCAGCTTGCGAACGCTCATTGCGTAATCGCTCCCAACCTCGATTTGAACGCCGAGATCGGCAAAGGCCTTGACGTGCGTGTCGAGCCGGCGGCGACCGATCACGTCACCGCCTGGAGGCGGGATCTTGACCGCACCGGAACGAGCGAGGAGCGGCCCGGCGAGCAGGAAGGAAGCGCGGATGCGGCGGCAGAGCTCGGAGTCGAGATCGGTGTTGGTGATCTCGCTGGCCTCGATACGTACCTCGTTCGGGCCGGTCCACTCGATATTGACGCCGGCATGCGCGATCAGCCCGATCATTGACTCGACGTCGAGAATGCGCGGCACGTTGCGCAGCGTTACGGGCTCGGAGGTGAGCAGGGAGGCGGCCAGGATGGGCAGGGCGGCGTTCTTGTTCCCGGACGCGTGGACGGTGCCGGAAAGGGAGTGTCCGCCTTCGATGACGAAGGACTCGCGGTGTAGAGCTTCGGCGACTGCAGCGTCGGTCATGATCTCGGAGCTCGCCGCTTGGGCGAGCGCGGTCATCGTAGCGGCCGGGTCAGCTGGAGGTGTGACCGTTCGGCGCACCCGTGTCTGGTACCGCGACATGGCCGCGTTGGATTGGTTCGCCCGACCGATACTGGGCACCGAGCCTGTTCGTACACACTTCGCCGAGTCGGTACCGAGACATGCTCCAGCGGGACGATCACGGCGGGCACCTCGACATAGCCCGGCTCAACAGGGCGAGCGAGCGAACGCGTTATGCTGGCGTCGATGACGATCACACGCGAGCAAGCCTGGGTGACGCTGACCGAGTACACGAAGAGCGAGGCGCTACGACGCCACGCGCTCGCGGTCGAGGCGGCAGTCAGGGCCTACGCAGAAAAGTTCAGCGAGGACGAGGAGCTGTGGGGTATCGCCGGGCTCCTGCACGACTTCGACTACGAGATCCACCCCACACTCGACGAGCACCCGCAGGCCGGCGCCCCGATCCTGCGTGAGCAGGGCTATCCCGAGGAGATCGTGCTGGCCATCCTCTCCCACGCCAGCCACACCGGCGTCCCGCGCGAGACGCCGCTGCAGAAGACGATCTTCGCCTGTGACGAGCTGGCCGGTTTCGTGCACGCCTGCGGGCTGGTGCGCCCGGACGGAATCGACACGCTCGCGCCCAAGTCGGTGCGCAAGAAGCTGAAGCAGCCCTCATTCGCCGCCAGAGTCAATCGCGACGAGGTCTACCAGGGCGCCCAGGAGCTGGGTGTCGATCTGGACGAGCACATCGCCTTCGTGATCGCAGCGCTCAGGCCTATCGCCGCTGAGCTCGGGCTCCGGACGGGCGCCGACGCGAACTCGTAGTTCCTGATCTAGGGAACACTCCGCTTGTCTTCGGAACTCGATCTACCGACAGACCGAAGCCGAACTCTCATCAACCTCTCATGTTGCTTCTTTCGGGGGCTAGTAGGCTCCTTACTAGACGGTCGCTCTGCTTCAACCGCTTCATAGACACGATTGAGCGGTAACAACGGTTGGGTGGACGGATGATCAACTCGGGACGGTTACCGATACTCAGCTTCGCCCCTACGGCCTCCCGGCCTCCGCTAGAAGGAATGATCTGTGATCTCAGACAGGTTCCGCGATCTCGGGAGGTCAGAGGCGATGTTCAGTCACTCGGCGCTCTTCCGCGCACGCATCATTACCGGAGTCGTTCTGCTCGGCGCGACGATGGCCCTGGGGCTTGCCGGTGGCATTCCCTCAAACGCAACGGCGCAGGTTGTCGGCCTGCAATCCGTTAGCGCCACCCAGGTCAGCTCCGGCCGGATCCACACCTGTGCCCTCCTCTCCAACCACAGCGTCGAGTGTTGGGGTTGGAACATGGTCGGCGACCCCGATGCCAGCATCCCCGTTGTATTGACCGGCCGCTCATTGACTCCGGTTCCGGTCGGCGGCATCACAAACGCCACCGCCGTGAGCGCCGGCTACGATCACTCCTGCGCCCTGCTCTCCGACAATAGGGTCGAGTGCTGGGGCAGTGACGAACGCGGATACAGTCTTGACCCGGTTTTGGTCAGCGGCATCACGAACGCCACCGCCGTGAGTGCCGGCGAGCAGGGCACGTGCGCCCTTCTCTCCAATCATAGGATCGAATGTTGGGGCGCAGGCCTGTTCGGTGGGCTCGGTAACGGCACGACTCAAGACAGCGCGACCCCGGTATTCGTCCGCGGCATCATGCATGCCACCCAGATCAGCTCCGGCCGGCTCCACACCTGTGCCCTCCTCTCCAACCGTAGGATCGAGTGCTGGGGCTATAACCGCGATGGCGAACTCGGCAACGGCAAGAGGGTCACCTCCCGGTCGGGGGTTGCTACCCCGGTTCGAGTCAAAGGTATTACGAACGCAACTCAGATCAGCGCCGGCGGCGCTCACACCTGCGCTCTTCTCTCCAACCATAGGATCAAGTGCTGGGGCCTTAACGGCGTTGGCCAGCTCGGCAACGGCAAGAAGACGAGAAGCCTGATACCAGTTCCGGCAAGCGGAATCACGAATGCCACCCAGGTCAGCGCCGGTGGCAACCATACCTGTGCCCTCCTCTCCAACCACAAGGTCAAGTGCTGGGGCTACAACGGGGAAGGCGAGCTCGGTAACCTCACGAACGAACGCGGCGCGACGCCCGTATTCGTTCGCGGAATCACGAATGCCACCAAGGTCAGCGCAGGCGGCGCACGCACCTGCGCTCTACTGTCCAACCACAAGGTCAAGTGCTGGGGCTACAACGGTTACGGACAGCTCGGGAACGGCACAGAAGACGACAGTGCGACCCCGGTTGGCGTGGTAGGCCTTCGCTAAAACTGCTTATCGAGTCCCACCTGGGCCTCGCGCTCGACTAGATCCGGCTACGTTCCTGAACGCTCGCTCGGGTGAGCGGCCGGGGCATTTCCGCGTTCGGATTGGCGCAGCATTCGAAAATCGCTAACTGGGCGTCGGTCTGGATGAACACATCGCCTTCGTGATCGCGGCGTTCAGGCCTATCGCCGCTGAGCTCGGGCTCCGGACCGGCGCCGACGCGAACCCGAAATTCCTGGTCTAGGCGAGCGCCTCGAGCAGCCGCTCGATGTCTTCCTCGCTCGTCCACCAGCCGCAGGAGGCGCGGATCAGGTTCCTTCCCGGGATGTCGCGGACGACGACGTTGCGTTTGAACAGGCGCCTTACCGTCTCGGTCGGATCGCTTTCGGCCCGCCAGCTCACGAGCGTTCCCCGGCCCGGAGCCGAGACGACGTCGAAGCGCTCCGCCAGGGCCGAGCGGCAGCGCTCGCTCATCTCGGCGGCGCGCTCGAGGGCCCACTCGGGCCGCCCGTCGAGAGCGGCGAGAAGACCAACGAGCGAAGCCGGCGCGAGCCAATGCGAGTCGAAGCGGGCGGCGCCCGCTCGCGGCTCGAACTTCCCACTCGGCTCGAAGCTCGTCTGGGCGTAGTGGCTCGGCTGGGCGACACGCAGCCGCTCGGGATCGCGGACGACGAGCGCTCCGACCGTGTCCGGCCCGCAGAGCCACTTCTGCGCCGAGACGGTGAGGAAGTCGAGCCCGGCGGCGTCGACCGGGAGCGCCCCGACCGCCTGGGCTCCGTCCACGAGTACGGGAATCCCGCTTCGCGCTCGCAATTCGGCCACGGGTAAAACGCGCCCGTCCGTCCAGAGCACCTGCGAGAGCGCGAGCAACCTGGTGCGCGGCGTGAGGGCGGCCAAAATCGCCTCGGTATCCGGCCTGGCGACGACAACGCGGGCACCCGAGGCATGAAGCGGCCCGAGTAGACCGAAGTGCTCGTCGGTGGTGGTCACGACCTCATCCCCGGGCGAGAGGTCGAGCCCGGCCAACACGATGTTGCAGCCGTCGGTGGTC
>PMXT01000182.1 GCA_003170995.1 Actinomycetota bacterium
TCGGGCACCTCGTGCTCGATCAGGGCCATGATGCTCGAGGTGGCGCAAACGGTTGGCGCGACGCCGAGCAGATCGAAGTGCGTCTGGTTGCGCGGGTCGTTGACGCGCGCGATCACCTTGGGAACGAAGTAGCGCTTCTGGGCGATCTCGCAGATGACGATGTTGTCCTCGTCGTCGCCGGTGACGGCGAGCATCAGATCGGGAGGGCGGCCGATGCCGGCGCGCTCGAGCACGTGTAGCTCGGTTGCGTCGCCGCGCTGAACCACGTAGTCGAACTCCTCCTCGAGCACCCGGAAACGCTCCGCACGCTGCTCGATGATCGTCACCTCGTGACCCTGGCGCAGAAGCGTGCGGGTGACGTTGGCGCCCACCTTTCCGCCACCTGCCACGAGCACGTACATCAGTGTCCCTTCCCGTGATGCTTCCGAGTCTCTGGGTCGCTAGCACCAAGCGATGCCAGGGAGCTCGTCTGGGGACGGAGGGGCGCGACTGAGGACAACGCAGCGCGCCGCGTGATAGCGGGCCAGAAGCCGGAGGGTATTGCTTGAAGTGGCACCAACGCTAGCGGCGCCGCTCGGCTCCAGTCGCCTCGACGTGACGCTTGTAGGCCTCGACGATCCGCTGCACCAGCTTGTGGCGAACGACATCCTCGTGCCCAAAATGGACGAAGGCGATGCCCTCGATGTCGGCCAGGATCTGCTGCACCTGGATCAGACCGGAGGCCTGCTCCTTGGGCAGGTCGACCTGGGTGATGTCGCCGGTGACGACCACGCGCGAGCCGAAGCCGAGCCGGGTCAGGAACATCTGCATCTGCTCGGGCGTCGTGTTCTGGGCCTCGTCGAGGATGATGAAGGAGTCGTTGAGCGTGCGCCCGCGCATGAAGGCGAGCGGCGCGACCTCGATCGTGCCGCGCTCGATGTAGGCCGAGAGCCGCTCGGCGTCGAGCATGTCGTAGAGCGCGTCGAAGAGCGGGCGCAGGTAGGGGTCGACCTTGGCCAGGAGGTCGCCGGGCAGGAAACCAAGGTGCTCGCCGGCCTCGACCGCCGGGCGGGTGAGGATGATGCGCCCCACCTGGCCGTCGGAGAGCGCCGCCACGGCCAGGGCCATCGCCAGGTAGGTCTTACCGGTGCCCGCGGGGCCGATGCCGAAGGTGACCGTGCGAGAGCGGATCGCATCGACGTAATGCTTCTGGTTGACGGTCTTGGGAGCGATCTTCTTGCCGCGATGGCGCCAGACGACCTCTTCGAACACCTCGCGCACATCCTCTGCCTGGTCGAGAGCCCCCAGCACGGCGTCTACCGAGCTGGGCCCAACCTCCTGGCCGTCCTCGACCAGCCCGACGATCTCCTCGACGACCGTGCGCGCGTTTACGACCTCGGCCTTCCCGCCCTCGAGCGTGAGCCGGTTGCCACGCAACCTGATCGTGCAGCCGAGCCGCTCGCGCAGCGCCTCGAGCACGCTGTCCGAAACCCCGGCGAGCTCGGCCGCGACTTCGTTGGAGAGATTGAGCACGTCTTGCATCCGGGGGTCAGTGTAGGCGCTGAGCCGCCGCTAGTTCCCGGGCGCCGCGCAAGCTCAGCCTTTCGCCGGGCACCCGCCCTGTCTGCAGACGCCACGTCCGCGAGCCTGGCGCCGACTAGGCCAGCGCCTCGCGCACCAGCTGCGAGACGACCGAGCCGTCGGCGCGGCCCGAGACCTGGGGCATGACGTCGGCCATCACACGACCGAGGTCGCGGATGCTGGTCGCGCCCACCTCGGCGATCACGTTGTCGACTATCTCCTCCAGCTCGGCCTGGGAAAGCAGCGGGGGCATGAACTCCTCCAGCACCGTCAGCTCCGCCTCCTCGCGCTCGGCTCGCTCCGGGCGCCCGCCGGCACGAAACGCCTCGGCGGCCTCGACCCGTTGCTTGCGCTCGCGCTGCAGCACTTGCAGCTCCTCCTGGGTGGACAGGGGTCGCAGTAGCTTCTTCTCGGCGGCGCGCAACGCGGCGAGCATCAGGCGAAGCGTGTCCCGGCGAAGCTCGTCTTGAGCACGAATCGCCTCGGCCAGCTCCTTCTCGATCCTCTGGATCACGTCAGTCCTCTCGCTCGGCCTCGGCAAGCGCCAGCGCCGGCAGCCGGCCACCCAGATCGCGCCCGCCGAGCAGGTGCCAGTGCAGGTGGAAGACCGTCTGACCGGCGCTCGGTCCGACGGTGCAGAGCACACGGTAGTCCTCGAGGCCGAGAAAGCGGGCCGTCTCGACTATGAACTCGAGCATCCGCAGCGCCTCCTCGGGCGGGAACTCACCGATCTGGCGGAAGGTGTCGATGTGACGCTCGGGCACGATCAAGACATGCACCTCGGCCTTGGGATTGATGTCCTCGAAGGCGGCGAAACCGTCGGCCCGGAGGATGTGGGAGCCGCTGCGCACCAGCTCGCAAAAAAGGCAGTCGTTCGGCGTCATGATCGTCTCGCTATACCGATTATCCCCTGCTCGGTTACCTTTTTGGCGCGCGCCTGCAGGAGCTCACCGAGCGGACCGTCGAGGAGCCACGGCGTGTAGTCGCTCGCATATCCGCGTCCTGGCCGATCGATCAAAATGCTTTCCACCACACCGATCTTGCCACGCCAGCGGCGTAAACAGGCGTTTTTCGAGGATTCACGTAAGCGCGCGGCGCGCTCCTTCTTCACTCCGACCGGCACGTCGTCCTCGCTTTCGGTCGCTGTTCCCGGGCGCGGAGAGTAGGGAAAGACGTGCACTTTCGTGATTTCGGCGCGCTCGACCAGATCGAGCGTGCGCTGGAAGGCGGCCTCGTCCTCGCCGGGGAAGCCGGCGATCACATCGCTCGTGAGATTGAAATCTCCGAGCCCCTCGAGCCGGCGCAGGAAGGTGGCGGCGTCGTAGCGGCGCCTCATCGCGCGCAGAATCCCGTCGTCGCCGGATTGCAGCGGAACGTGCAGGTGCCGGCAGGCCGTGGGCGTCTCGCGGATGGCGGCGACCAGCTCCGGGCTGACGTGATTGATCTCGATCGAGGAGAGGCGCAGGCGCTCGAGGCCGGACGTCCTTCCCGCCTCGCGCACCAGCCCGGCGAGCGAGACACCAGCCTTGCTGTCGCGGAAGCAGCCGAGATTGATTCCGGACAGAACCACCTCCTTGTGCCCCTGCTCGACGCGGCGCCGTATGTCTGCCAGCACTACCTCGGCCGACTTCGAGCGCCCCGGCCCGCGCACCAGCGGCACGACGCAGTAGCTGCAGCGAAACGAGCAGCCGTCCTGGATCTGGACGAAGGCGCGAACCCGCTTCGGTTTGGGACTCCGATCGACCGGATGGCCGGGCCCGAGCATCTCCGCCACGCGCTCGGGCGCCGCGGTTTTCCCCTGCGCCAAGACGATCACGTTCTCGGCCATTCCCGCGAAGGCGCCCTCGAGGTTGGCGCCGCAGCCGGTCACGTAGACGCGATCGTGCGTACGCGCCGCCTTGGCCACCGCCTGGCGCGACTTCCCGACCGCTTCGCGCGTGACACAACAGGTGTTGACGAACGCAATCTCGGCCTCGCCTGGGCGCATCTCCTCGTGCCCGTCTGCGAGCAGCCGCTCGCGGATCTCCTCGCCATCCGAATATGAGACCTTGCAGCCAAGAAAACGGACGGAGAAGGTGGTCATGGCTTCACCTGCGAACGAACTACCGACCAATCGGGGGCTTCTCGGGCCTCTGGCGGGGCGCTGGGTGTGCGGCGCCGTAGGGGATAGTGCGAATAGCACAGACCCGGAGAGCGACGTGCGCTCAGCGGCCCGAGGCGGCTCCGGGCGGCCGGCCGCGCCCGGACGGACGGAGCTGCCGGCCAGTGGCACGAGGAGACCTTGCAGCCGAGAAAGCGGACCGAGAAAGCCGTCATGACTCCAACTTTAGGTGACGCTCGCCCGCGCCGGTCTCAGCCTAGGGTGGATCACATCCAGTCGGCAGGTCGTCATTCTGATTCAAGTTCTCAGCCGCGACCGTCATCAGGAAGTAGAGGTCGTACTTCGGATGCGGGCTTTTCGAGCTCTCGTCCGGGCCGGGGCTCCACTTGTCGATCTGGAAGCAGAAGAGCCTCCGACCAGGCCGGATAGGGCGATTGAATCCGTTCGCGGCGTCCGCTTCGATGCGGCGCCTGTTCGTCACGTTGCACCAGTACCAGAACTCCCCCGTCTTCCCCTGGACGCTGGCGCCGCAGTCTCCCACCTCCACCTGTCCTCGAGTTTGGGGGCGGCGATCGAAGTACTCGGTCACGGCTTGCCTGGCCTGCCCGCCGGAGAGCTCGGGATGCAGAATCTGGACCACCCAGATCACGAAGGCAGAAGCGACGATTACCGACAGCGCGCAGAGAATGAGGACGATCCACATCCCGCCTCGCGGCCTCTTCCTCGCATTTAGGACGAATCGGAGCGGGTGTTTTGGAAGCGATGGCATGCGGCGCGATCGTAACAGCCGATGCCGCAACGCCCGCTATGGGCAAATGTCCTCCGTCGTTTAGCGAGCTTCATTTGAAACGAGCTCGTAAACGCTTGAACAAGCCCTCGTCGTGCTCGTAGGTGGCGGCGGTCGCGCTCTCTTCGAACTGCGCGAGCAGCTTGCGCTGCTCCTCGTCGAGCTTGCGCGGGATGAGCACGGTCAGAAGCAGGCGCAGGTCGCCGTGGCCAAAGCCTTGCAGGCGCGGCATGCCCTTGCCCTTGAGCGTGAGCACGGCGCCCGGCTGGGTGCCCGGCTCGATCCCAACCTCGGCCTCACCGTCGAGTGTCGACACGGTCACCTTGCCGCCGAGCGCGGCCTGGGTCATCGTCAGCTCCAGCGTCGAGACGAGGTCGTCGCCCTCGCGCACGAAGCGTTCGTCGTGGCGCAGACGCACCAGTACGTACACGTCGCCGGCGCGACCGCCGCGGCTGCCCGCGTGCCCTTTGCCGGAGATCCGGATCGGCTGCCGGTCGTGAATACCGGCCGGGATCTCGACCTCGAGCTTGCGCTCCTCGACCTCTCGGCCGGAGCCACCACAGTTCTCGCAGGCGTGCTCGATCACCTTGCCGCTGCCGCCGCAGGTCGAGCAGGTCTGGGTGCGCATGATCTGGCCGAAAATGCTCTGCGAGACCTGCTGGAACATCCCCTGCCCCTTGCAGGTGGGGCAGGTCGTCGGCTCAGTGCCGGGCTTCATGCCGGAGCCCTCGCAGACATCGCAGACGGTCTCGGCCTCGAACGTGACCTCGCGCTTCACTCCCTCCGCCGCCTCGGCCAGATCGAGCTCGACCTCGGCGGCGATGTCGGCGCCGCGCTGGCGAGTCGGTCGCGCCGCTCCGGCGCCGAACAATTCGTCGCCAAAGAAGGCCGAGAAGAGATCGGAGAGACTGCCGAAATCGACTCCGGTCGGCTGGTAGCCGCCGCTGCGAAGTCCCGCGTGACCGAAGCGGTCGTAGAGCTCGCGCGTCTCTGGCTTGGACAACACCTCGTAGGCCTCGACCAGCTGCTTGAAGCGCTCCTCGGCCTCGGGGTGATCGGAGACGTCGGGATGTAGCTCGCGCGCCAGCGCGCGGAAGGCCTTCTTGATCTCGACCTCACTGGCAGTGCGTGGTACGCCGAGCAGCTCGTAGTAGTCGCGGTCGGTGCTGGCCATCACCGGAAGGTTACTCAGGCGCAGCTTCGAGGCGGCCGAGCGCCGGTTTTCTCGGTTGGGACAGCCGTGTTCCGGGCGCCCTCGGGGGGAACCCCAACACAAACGCTAACGAGAAAAGGCGCACCCGTCTGTGCCGGTTCCCGCACAGGAAGTCGCGAACGTAGGTGCGCGGAACACCTATTCCTCGTACACCTCTTCGGCGAAGCGGGAGAGCTCCTGTGCCGCGGCGCGGACGGCGCCGATCGCCTTCTCGTAGTCCATGCGGATCGGGCCGAGCAGGGAGACGGTTCCGAGCGGGCGGTGCGCCAGGCCGTAGCGGGCGCCGACCAGCGAGACGCCGGCCAGGGCAGGATTGGCGAGCTCCTCGCCGACGCGAACATAGGGCCGGCGCTGCTCGATCGAGGCGCGCAGCAGCTCGAGCGTGGCCGCCCGGCGCTCGAGCACCGAGAGCAGACTGCGGCAGGCGTCGAGCTCACTGCCGCGGGTGCTGTCGAGTAGCGTTGCTGCGCCACCTACGAAGACGCGCTCGTCACCGCGGCCGGTCTTTTCCTCGAGCGCCGGACGCAAGACAGCTAGAAACGCTCGCTCGCTGGTGGTGAGCGCCGGATCGTCGAGCGCCTCGCGAAGCAGGCGCGGCCCGAGCGTGTGCCCCTCGAGGCGCTCGTTCAGATACTCCCGTGCCCAGCTCACCAGCCCCGAGTCGACCGTGCCCGAGAAGGCGCAGACCCTCTTCGAGACCTCGCCGGCCGAGGTGATCAGCACGACGAGAACGACCTGAGGTTGCAGGAGCAGCACCTCGACGTGGCGCACGGCCGTGGTCTCGAGCGACGGCGCCGAGGCGAGCGCGAGCAGGTGTGTCACTCCGGCCAGGATCTCGGTGGTTGCCTCGAGTGCCTCGGCAACCTCGTTCTGGGCGGTGCTCAGATCTAGCGGTAGGTGCTCGGAGCGCGGCGAGCGCTCGGAGAGAAGCGAGTCGACATAGGAGCGATAACCGCTGTCGGTGGGGATGCGCCCGGCCGAGGTGTGCGGGTGCGTCAGCAGCCCACTTTCCTCCAGCTCCGCCAGCTCGTAACGCACGGTCGAGGAGGAAATCGTCAGCCCGGCACCCTCGACCAGCCGCCTGGAACCGACCGGCTGCCCGGTCGTCACGTACTCCTCGACCACCAGGCGTAAGATCCGGCGCTGGCGATCACTCAGACTGATTGCCGGAGGATCGGTCATTTGCAGGAATTTTAGCGGGCACTCAGGGCTGGGCGCCAGCGAGCACGCGAAGGCGTTTCGGGCTTGTACCCTCACGCTCCGGTTTGTTCTTCTCGGAGTGCCGGGCACGTCGCTAATACGAGATCCTCTCCGGAGGCGAGGCGCTGCACTTTTCCGGGCGTTCGCGGCGACCCACCACCTGACCCTTTTTCTAGTCACAGCCGCTTGTATGCTTGGCCGCCGATGCTCAAAGCCAGACTGGCAGCGCTGGGCACAAGGTCTGCAGTCCCAAGGCCAGGAGGAACGTTCGTAACGCTAGGTGCCTGGGGCGCCGCCGGTGCCCTCGCCCTGTTTGCGACGTTCTACGGGCTTGCCACCCGCTACTGGTTTATCGACGAGCGCATATACCGAAGGGCCGGGCGTCTCTACGTCGAGCAGCACCAATTCCTCGCCAACCCTCAGCACCCGCCGCTCGG
Organism: Actinomycetota bacterium; assembly: GCA_003170995.1. Lineage (GTDB taxonomy): Bacteria > Actinomycetota > Thermoleophilia > Gaiellales > Gaiellaceae > Fen-549. The sequence continues at coordinate 7,299 of PMXT01000182.1, forward strand.
CAAGTATCTGATCGGCCTCTCTCAGCTTGCGTTCGGTCACTCGGAGTTCGGCGCCCGCCTACCATCCGCACTCGCGACGCTCGTCACCGGAGTTCTGCTCGCGCTGCTCGTGGCCCGAGCCGTGGGACAGGTGCCGGCGCTAGTCACGTTCGTCGCCTGGACGTTGCTTCCGCACCCCGGCCGAAGCGACGATATCTCACGCCTGGCGTACCTCGACACGATCATGGTCGCCTTCCTCGCCTTCGCGCTCTACGCGGCCTGGCGATGGTGGGAGTCGAACTCCTGGAAGTGGGCGATCGCGGTCGGTGCGGGCTGGGGACTTGCGGTCGCGACTAAGGTGTCGGCGTTGTTCGTCCTGCCAGCGCTGGCAGTGCTCCTGTTCCAGAAGGACGGGTTCGGACGGCGCGCCGCGCAGCTCACGGCGGCGGCCGTGACGGGATGCGCAGTAGCTCTAGCCACTTACATACCGTTCGGTGCGCACGCGGCCGAACGGGTTATCGAATGGATGATGGGCTTTCAATACGCTCATGCGCGACACGGGCACCGCGTGCTGCTCGCCGGGCACATATACCGCTTCCCGCCCTGGTGGGCGCAGGCCGGCTGGCTGTGGCACGACAACCGCGCGGCCACGATTGTCATGGCGTCGTCGCTCGTGCTGGCGCCGTTTCTCGTGCCGCGCCGTATCTCCGTGTTTTTACTCGTGGCCGTGCTCGCTCCGGCGGCCATATTCGCGTTCGTCTCCCCAATCCTGCTCTGGCACTGGATGTACGACTGGATGCCCGCGATGGCGGCGCTGATAGGCATAGCGATCGGCGTTGCGCTGACGAGCATGTCTTGGAAATATCGGTTCGTGGGCGTGGCGCTGGCATTGACGCTCGTGTTCCTCGCCGGCAATTACGTCCGCTCGGTTGTCGACCTTCGGCCCACCGGGTACCACAGCATCGAATCAGAGCTCGCCACCGTCGATCACCCGGGTAACGTCGTTCTCAAATACGGAGGCCCGGACAACACCGCCTTTGACCTCTCCCTCTATTTCGACTTCGCCCGGGCAGAACACACGGCCCCGGCCGATACGACGCAGGTGGCAGCGGTTGTCGTCTCCACCAACTGGCCGTCGCCCTACGCTCACGGCGTCATGCCACCGGTTGTCGCATCCCATCCGGCCGCCTTCCGACGCTGGTCGCACCCCGGCTTCATCGTTTGGTTCCGGCGACACTGAGCGCTCGTCCAAGCCACGCCGGACGCACTCGTAAGGCCGATTGCGCGTTTACGCCGCGCGTAAGTCGCCGGGCCAGACGATCAACTCGGCGCTCACCGCTCCGCCGAGCAGGCGCCCACGCCGCGAGAGCGTGATCGACTCGCCGTTGCTCTCGACCAGGCCGAGATCCGATAGCCGGGCGAGTGCGCCGCGATCGAGCACGGCCTCGACTCCCGCCAGCGCCACGGGCTCGTCCAGGCGCAGGCCGAGCATCAATCGTTCGCGCAACTTCGTCGCCTCGTCGAGCGCCTCGGTCTCACGTGGCGGCCTCTCCCCCCGCTCCAGCGCCGCCAGATAGCGAGGCAGCGAGGCGGCGTTTCGCCGGCGCGAGATGCCCAGCGTCGAGACCGCGCCGATCCCGATCCCGAGGTAGTCGTGCCCGTACCAGTAGCTGAGGTTGTGTCTCGATCTGAGATCGCGTCCTTCCTCGATCCGGGCGAAGTTGGCGGTCTCGTACCAGCGGTAGCCCGAAGCGGTCAGGCGCTCGACGATCCGCTCCAGGTGATCCTCGAGCGAGTCTGCCTGCTCGGCGAGCTCGGCGCCGTGCGCGCGAGTGAAGCGAGTACCGGGTTTCGCCTCCAGCTCGTAACAGGAGAGGTGTTCGGGCTCGAGTGCAAGCGCCTCGTGGAGGTCGGCGTCAAGGTCGGCTCGGCTCTGCCCGGGAATTCCATAGAGGAGATCGAGTGAGATGTTGTCGACACCGGCTCGTCTCAAAGACTCGACCGCGCGCCGGACGTCGTCAGGGCCGGCACGGCGGCCGAGCAGCTCGAGCAGGTGTGGCTGGAAGCTCTGCGCGCCGAGCGAGACGCGATTGACACGCGCTTCCACCAGCGCCGCGGCAAGCGCGGGCGTAACCGTCTCCGGGTTGGCCTCGACGGTCAGCTCGCTTGCGCCCGGCAACCCCTCGAGCAGCGTGCGCAGAGCATTCGGCTCGAGAAAGGTCGGAGTTCCGCCGCCGAGGTAAACGGTCTCTAGCTCCAGATCGAGCAGATCCCGCTCCAGTTCGAGCTCGGTCAGAAGCGCCTCGACATAGGCGGTGTGGCGGTCGCGCCGCCCGGCCAGCGAAACGAAGTCGCAGTAGTCGCAGCGCTGCGAGCAGAACGGCACGTGTACGTACAGGTGCCGAGCTCCGCTCATTTCTTTCCTCCGTCCAGCTTCAGCACAGCCAGGAAGGCCTCCTGCGGCACCTCGACCGAGCCGACCTGCTTCATCCGTTTCTTGCCCTTCTTCTGTTTCTCGAGCAGCTTGCGCTTGCGGCTGATGTCGCCGCCGTAGCACTTGGCGAGCACGTCTTTTCGCTTGGCCTTGACAGTCTCGCGCGCGATCACCCGTGCGCCGATCGCGGCCTGGATCGGCACGTCGAAAAACTGGCGCGGGATCTCCTCGCGCAGCTTCTCGACCAGCTGGCGCCCGGTGTCGTAGGCGCGGTCGCGGTGCAGGATCAGCGAGAGCGCATCCACCGGCTCGCCGCCGACGAGGATGTCGATACGCACCAGGTCGCCCTCGCGAAAGCCGCTCAGGTCGTAATCGAAGCTGGCGTAGCCGCGCGTGCGCGACTTGAGCTGGTCGTAGAAGTCGAGCACGATCTCGCCCAGCGGCAGCTCGTAGATCAGCATCACCCGCTGCTCGGACAGGTACTCCAGGTGGTCGAAGCGGCCGCGGCGATCGTTACAGAGCTCCATCACCGAGCCGACGAACTCCTTGGGCACGATCACGGTTGCCTTGATATAGGGCTCCGAGACCTCTTCCAGATCGGGCGGCATCTCGGACGGGTTGTGCACCTCGAGCTCGGCGCCGGCGTTCGTCTTCACCAGGTAGGCGACGTTGGGCGCCGTCACGAGCAGGTCGAGGTCGAACTCCCGCTCCAGCCGCTCGCGCACGATCTCCATGTGCAGCAGGCCGAGGAAGCCGCAGCGGAAGCCAAAGCCGAGCGCCTGCGAAGTCTCGGGCTCGTAGAGGAGCGCGGCATCGTTCAGCTTCAGCTTCTCGAGTGCCTCGCGCAGCTCAGGATAGGCGTCCGACTCGGTCGGGAAGAGCCCGGCGAAGACCATCGGCTTGACGTCCTTGTAGCCGGGGAGCGGCTTCGAGGCGGGAGCAGTCACGGTCGTGATCGTGTCGCCTACGCGAAGCCGGGCGACGTCCTTGAGGCCGCTGACGAGATAACCGACCTCACCCGCCGAAAGCGTCTCCACCGGTGTCATGCCGGGGCTGAAGAAGCCGATCTCCTCGGGCTCGAACTCGGTGCCAAGCGCCATCGCTTTCAGTGCCTGGCGGCGCGAGAAGGTTCCGTCGATCACACGCACGAAGGCGACCACACCGCGGTACTGGTCGTAGGAGGAATCGAAGATGAGCGCCCGCGCCGGTGCGCTCGGGTCACCGGCCGGCGCAGGAATGTGCTCGATCACCGCGTCGAGCACGGCCTCCACCCCCTCGCCCGTCTTGGCCGAGATCGGCAGCACGTGCTCGGGCGCGCCACCGAGCAGATGGGTGACCTCGAGCGCGGTGCCCTCGGGATCGGCCTGGGGCAGGTCGATCTTGTTGATGACCGGGACGATCTCGAGGCTGTTCTCGATCGCCAGATAGGCGTTGGCCAGCGTCTGCGCCTCGATCCCCTGCGCCGCGTCCACGACCAGCAACGCACCCTCGCAGGCCTGCAATGAGCGCGAGACCTCGTAGGTGAAGTCGACGTGGCCGGGCGTGTCGATCAGGTTCAGCTCGTGACCCTTCCAGCTCACGCGCACCGCCTGAGCCTTGATCGTGATGCCGCGCTCGCGCTCCAAGTCCATCGAGTCCAGCACCTGCTCGCGCATATCGCGCTTGGAGACCGCATGGGTCAGCTCGAGGATGCGATCGGCCAGCGTCGACTTGCCGTGGTCGATGTGGGCGATGATCGAGAAGTTGCGGATCTTGGATTGGTCCATGCCGCTGGAAGTATGGCGATGAATTTCAGCTCGAACGCGCCACGGCCCGGCCGGCCGATGCCGCCGGTGTCAGACACCGTTCAGAAGAGTCGCTTGCCGTCAAGCACCAAAGGTGACGAAACAGAAACAACTTATTCGCTAGAGAGGAGTTCGCACTATGTGGTGCGGCGGCGGCGCAACGCTAGCAGCGTCTCGAGCTCACGAACCCCGAGCAAACGAGCCGAAACCAGATAGGCGGCCAGCCCGGCCACGAGTGCCGTCCCGAGCGAAGTCAACTGCGAGCCGAAGGAGCGGCCGAGTGCCGAGTCGAGCGAGCGCCAGATCGCGTAACTGACGGCGACGAAAATGGCCGCCGAGACGGCGATGCGGACGAAGGAGCTGAGGATCGCGGTGAAGTCGATCCGCCCGATCTGGCGCCTGAGCAGAACGAGCAGCGCGCCGGTTCCGGCGATGTTGGCGATCGAGATCGAAAGCGGAATCCCCCAGGGCCCAACGCGGTACAGGGCGAAGTACAGAATCGCGTTCAAGCCCAGGTTCCCGAGCGCCACCACGGTCGGCATCCAGGGCCGCTGCAGCGCGAAGAAACCACGGTTGAGCATCAGCATGAAACCGTTGAAGGCCAGCCCGACCGAGTAGGCGGCGAGACAGGCAGCCACCACCTTCGTCTGGTGAGCGGTGAACTCGCCGCGCTGGTAGAGCAGCCGCACGATCGGCGCTGCCAGCACGATCGAGATCACGCCGGCGGGAACGAGCGTGAAGGCGATCTGGCGCATGCCGACGCTGAAGGTGTCGCGGAAGCTGTCCCAGTCCAGCTGCGCGGCGGCTCGCGAGAGAGTCGGAAAGAGAACCGTGGCGATGGCGACCGAGAAGATCCCCTGCGGCAACATGTAGATGCGGAAGGCCGAGTCGATCGCCGAGGGCGCGATGTTGGGATCGATCAGGCGCGCAGCGAAGATCGTTCCGAGCATGACGTTGAAGTTGATCAGCCCCAGGCCGAGCGCGACCGGACCCATCAGCACGAAGACGCGCTTGACGGCGGGATCGTGCCAGTCGATGACCGGACGCAGGCGCCCCTCGAGACCGTAGAGCCACGGTACGGGCAACAGGAACTGGATCACCGTGCCGACCAGGATCGCGCCCGCGTAGATGTAGAGCTGGGTCGTCGTGCTGTGCGTCATCGGCACACCAATCACCAGCCCGGCGATGATCGCCAAGTTCCAGAACACCGGTGTCAGCGCCGGAATCGAGAAGTGCTCGTAGCTGTTCAAGATGCCGACGACGATTCCCGACAGACCGAGCAACGCCACGACCGGGAAGAGGATACGAGAGAGCGTGACGGCCAACTGCTGCTGGTGCCCGTGGTAGCCGTAGATGCTCATCACAAACGGCGCCACCAGCATGAAGAACGCCGTCAGGGCGCCGAGCCCGAGCAGCATCAGCCAGAACAGCGAGGAGGCGACCCGCCAGGCCCTCTTTCTCTCGCCCTTGACCAGCAGCTCGCTGAAGACCGGCACGAAAGCCGAGGAGAGAGCGGCATCGGCGACGAGCGCCCGGATCAGGTTTGGCACCTGAAAGGCGGCGGTGAAGGCATTGATACCGGCGCCCTGGACACCGAAGTAGTTCCGCGCGAGGATCTCCCGAGCCAGCCCAACCACTCGCGAGATCGCCGTCGCGACCGCGAAGATCAGCGTCGAGAGGGCAAGCCTGCGACCGTGCGCCGAGGTCTCGATCGAGCCGTCTTCGGCTACCTCCCCCGCGGCCGGACCGGGTGCGACTTGGTCGTCCACGCGCCCGAGTATAGGTAGACGCCCGCTCGGGCCGGGGGTCGCGCCGTCACGCAATCGGCAGCGGCGAACCTGCCAAGCCGCCTGACGGGACGTATCGAAACAGAGTCGCACGAGCCCGCTGAGTAAGCTCCCGTCCGTGACGGTCTCGGGAATTCTCAGCGACGCCTGGCGACTCTACCGCATGCTCTTCCGGCGCTCGATCGGCTTCGCCGCAGTCGTGATCGCGGTACTCACGGCTGTCAATGTCGCGCAGTACGCAGTTCCGAGGCACACGGGTCTGTCGGTGCTACTCGGC
>PMXT01000035.1 GCA_003170995.1 Actinomycetota bacterium
AGTTTGGCGGTCATAGCGACGGGGATACACCTCTTCCCATTCCGAACAGAGAAGTTAAGCCCGTTCGCGCCGATGGTACTTGGGGGGCAACCCCCTGGGAGAGTAGGTCGCCGCCAGTCTTCTTCCCTAACACCAGGTGCCGGACTTGAGTCTGGCACCTGCGTGCAATTCCGACGAGAGACGACGTAGCGCCGAGCTGATCGGCGAAGTCGGATACCTCGTATTCGCCAGCCATCGTCGCCGCGGAAGCGGCGGGTGAGCTCTTAGGCTCGTCAGCCGCTGGGCACGCGAAGAGCTCGGACTCGGGCGGCTACAGCTGACAGCGATGATCGACAATGTCGCCTCAGGCTCGACTGGCGGAGAAGGTGGGCTTCATGCGCGAAGGTCTGCTTCGCGCTTGGATCGACAATCACGGAACGCGCACGGACATGATCGTGCGCTCGCTTTTGCGCGACGAGATCAGCCGTCTCTCAGGCGGCTCGTAGTTTCTCGCGCCAATCGGGATCGAGCTCGCGCAGGCGCCGAATTCTCTCTACCACGGGCGGATGCGTTTCGAACATGCGAGCCAGACGATCTTCGCGTGCGAAGGGGTTGACCGGGTACAGAGGCTCTGTGGTCGGGCTGGCGGCGAAGGAAACTAGCTCGCTTGCATGTTCGATGCGTAGGAGCGCGTCGGCAAGTCCATGAGGTGAGCCGCACAGAAGGGCAGCGCCGAGGTCGGCGGCGTATTCCCGTTTCGGCGAAAGAAGGAGGTTTTCGACAGCTGCGGCGATCGGAGCGAAGAAGAAGAGCAAGCCGCGCTGAAAGAAGCCCCCGATGTGGGTCAGCTCGACGATCGTGGCGGCAACGGCTACCGAGGTGGTTTGTACGGCCACGTCGTGGTTGCGGACGTGCGCCAACTCGTGCGCGATCAATCCCTCGAGCTCGGCGGACGACGCCGCGGTAAGCAGACCAAGACTGAAAACGACGCTGCTCGAGGTCGGTCCGCGGCCGACGGATAGTGAGCGCGGGTAGCCATCGGAGATGACGTACAAACGTGGTTTGACAACGCCCGCCTTTGCGGCCAGCCGCTCGACCATTGAGTGAAGATCCGGTCGCTCGGCGATGACGAGCTCTCTCGCTCCGAGCAAAGAAAGCACTATGCGATCGCAATAGGCGTAGATGGTCGCCTCGGTGAGCAGTGCGGCAAAGAGGAAGAGCGTGGCCGCTTTCCAGCCGCCAACCGCGTACCCGATGGCCATCGGAGGTAGCGCAAAGACCGCCAGCAGGAGCCAAAGCTTGAGGAGATTGCGCGCGGTTGACAGCCGAACGCTCAAGCTGCCTCCCTTACGACTCGTCCTCGGAACCGATGTCTCGTAGGCCCTGCGGCGGCCAGTCGCTTTCGGGTGCGTCGCAACGGCTCGAGCAGTGCAGCGAAGCGATGTTCTGGAGCGGGATCAAGATATGGCCGTTGAGCTCGACATGGGCGACATCCTCGACAAAACAGTAAGCCGTCAGCACGCCCGCCTGGTAATCGCCGCCGAAGAGCGCGATCTCGACCTGCTCGCCCTTGTACTTATTGGTGTAGTCGTCCACCGCAAATCCAGTCTAGCCAGAGACCGTTCTCGAATCGGTCGGCGCCGAGGCGTACCTAAGCGAGCCCACTGAGCACGCCCTACGATATGAGCCATGGATCTGAGTCTGGAGGGCACTGTCTGCGTCGTCACCGGCTCGAGCTCGGGGATTGGCTTCGAGAGCGCCCGCATGCTCGCCGAGGAGGGAGCCCGCGTCGTCGTCTGTGGTCGAGACGAAAAGCGAACGGAAAAGGCGCGCGAACGGGCGCGAGCGGCGCTTGCCGTGGCGCTCGATTTTTCCGATCCTGCCGCTCCGAGCGAGCTCGTTCGAAGAACGGAGAAGGAACTTGGCCGGGTCGACGTGCTCGTCAACAACGTCGGCGTTGCCTACCAGATCGCCTTCGACGCGCTGACCGAAGAGCACTGGAATTCGATTTGGAACCTCAACGTGATGAGCTACGTACGGGCCATTCAGGCGGTTCTGCCGGGCATGCGTGCGCGCCGGCAAGGTGTGATCGTCAACGTTTCGTCGACCGCCGGTAAGCGTCCTTCGACTGGGATGCCGAACTACTCGGTCTCGAAGGCCGCCGTGCTTTCGCTCTCGCGCCTTGTCGCCGATCTCTACGCGAAGGACGGCATCCGCTGTAACGCGGTCGCTCCCGGCCCGACTGCCACCGACTCCTGGCTGGGCGAAGGCGGCCTGGCCGACCAGTCGCGGTCCGGGAAGGAGATGTCACGTGAGGAGATGCTCGCTGTAGTCGGAGCGGGCCGTCCGCTTGGGCGCCTGGCCGAGCCCGAGGAGATCGCCGCGGCGATCGTCTTTCTCTGCTCCGAGCGATCGAGTTACGTGACCGGCGCCGCCTGGAGCGTGGACGGCGGCACGGTTCCGATCATCATCTAGATTCCCCGTCTGACGCCGATCAACGTGCCGGCGCTCGACTAGCATCCGCCTTATTCGGGCACGCGATTCTTGGAGGACTGAAATGGATCGAAGACGACTCGGCAAGCAGGGGCTCGAAGTCTCGGCGCTTGGGCTCGGCTGCATGGGCATGTCGGAGTTTTACGGAGCGACCAACGAGGGCGAAGCGATCGGCACCATCCAGCGGGCGCTCGAGCTCGGGGTCACCCTCCTCGATACCGCCGACATGTACGGGCCGTTCACTAACGAGCGACTTGTCGGTAAGGCGATCGCCGGGCGCCGCGACGAGGTCGAACTGGCGACGAAGTTCGGCAACGAGCGGCGCGAGGACGGAAGCTGGGTAGGCATCAACGGGCGCCCGGAGTACGTTCGGGCTGCTTGCGACGCCTCGCTCGATCGCCTCGGTGTCGACGTGATCGACCTCTACTACCAGCACCGGGTCGATTCGAACGTCCCGATCGAGGAGACAGTCGGCGCGATGGCGGAGCTCGTTCAGGCGGGGAAGGTGCGCTATCTCGGGCTTTCGGAGGCGGCGCCGGCGACGATCCGCCGCGCCCATGCCGTCCATCCGATCTCAGCACTCCAGACCGAGTACTCGCTTTGGACACGTGATGTCGAGGAGGAGATCCTGCCGACCGTGTGCGAGCTCGGAATTGGTTTTGTGGCCTACAGCCCGCTTGGGCGCGGCTTTCTCTCGGCCCAAATCCGGCGCCGCGAGGATCTCGAAGAAGGTGACTTCCGCGCCTTCAATCCGCGCTTCGAGGAAGGGAATATCGAGCGCAACGTCGAGCTGATCGATCGCGTTGCGGAGATCGCGCGCGAGAAGAACGTGACCCCGGCGCAGCTGGCGCTCGGCTGGGTGCTGAAGCAGGGTGACGACGTCGTCCCGATCCCCGGCACGACGCGTGTCTCCCATCTCGAACAGAATCTGGCGGCGCTCGAGATCGAGCTGACGGAAGACGATCTGGCTCATATCGACGAAGCTTTTCCGCCCGGCGCTACAGCCGGCGAGCGCTATCCGGACATGTCGACGGTGAATCGCTAGCGTCGCTCCCCGCGCGACAGCTCCTGCGACTAGTCTGGCTCCTACGATGCCCGAGCCCGCCGGGAAGGTTGCCGACTCCTTCGAAACCCGTGTCAGGGAGCTAGAAGAGCGCTCGCTCTCGGCACTGGCGGTGCGCTCGTACGAGACCAAAGGGAGGGCGCGACCCGAGCAGCCATGCCGGCTCCGGACACCCTTCCAGCGCGATCGTGACCGCATCGTTCACTGCAAGGCCTTCCGCCGGCTGGCGCACAAGACGCAGGTCTTCATCGATCCCGACGGAGACCACTTCCGTACCCGGCTCACCCATACGCTCGAGACGACGCAGATCTCTCGCGGTGTCGCACGGGCGCTTCGCTTGAACGAGGAGCTGACCGAGGCGATCGGGCTCGGTCACGATCTGGGTCACACGCCCTTCGGTCACGCCGGCGAGAAGGCGCTCGATGCGATGCTCGCCGAGGGGTTCGGGCGCTCGTTTCGTCACAACGAGCACTCACTGAGGGTGGTGGACGTACTCGAGCGCGACGGGCGCGGGCTCAACCTCACGGCCGAGGTGCGAGACGGAATCCTCAATCACACGGGTGAGAACGAACCGGCGACGCTCGAGGGAAACGTCGTACGCCTGGTCGATCGGGTCGCATACATCAACCACGACATCGACGACGCCATCCGCGCGGGCGCGGTGAAGGCGAGCGACCTCCCAGGCGACGCGATCGCCGTTCTCGGCGAAACGGCCTCGCGGCGGATCGACCGGCTCGTGCACGACATCGTCGAGAGCTCGAGCGTGACGGGGGACATTTGCCAGAGTGGCGAGATCGCCGAGGCGATGCTCTCGCTCAGGCACTTCATGTTCGACCGCGTCTACCTGTCCGAACATACAAAGGTACAAAACGAGCACGCCATCTTGGTCGTGCGAACGCTTTTCGCGCACCTGCTCGAGCACCCCGATGCGATTCCCGAGCGGAAGGGCGAGCTAGTCGACAGCGTCACCGACTACCTTGCCGGTATGACGGACCGCTTCGCGCTCGCACTGTTCGAGAGTATCTAATGGCGAGGATCTCGGAAACGACAGTCAACGAGGTCAAGGCGGCGGCCGACATGGTCGAGCTGGTCTCGGCGCGCACCGCCCTGCGTAAGGTCGGAGGTCGCTACAGCGGCCGCTGTCCCTTTCACGAGGAGCGCACTCCCAGCTTCTCGGTCAATGCCGTCGACAAGCTCTACTACTGCTTCGGCTGCGGCGCCCGCGGAGACGTCATCACCTTCGTCCGCGAGACCGAGCAGCTCGATTTCAACGAGGCGGTCGAGTGGCTGGCCGAGCGCTTCGGCGTCAAGATCGAGCGGGAGGAATCGTCGCCCGCGGCCGAGCGCGAGCGTGAGCGGCGCGGGCGCTTGCGCGAGCTGTTGGAGCTGGCGACCACGTACTTCGAGCGTTATCTCTGGGAAACGAAGAGCGGCGAGCCCGTGCGCGAGTACCTGACCTCACGCGGTCTCGGCGAGGAGGTCTGTAAGGAGTTTCGACTAGGACTGTCGCCGGGTGGCGCGCGGCTGGTTCCCAAGGCTGAGGGAAAGGGCTTCACGCTAGACGAGATGAGGGCAGCCGGCCTGGCCAACGGGCGCGGCAAGGACTACTTCACCTTTCGCCTGATGTTCCCGCTCGCCGATGCGCGCGGGCGCGTGCTCGGCTACAGCGCCCGCAAGCTCAGAGATGACGATCCGCTTCGAGGGAAGTACGTCAACTCACCCGAGGGCGAGCTCTTTCACAAGTCGAGCATTCTCTACGGCCTACACCTGGCTCGGCGTGCGATCGCCAAGCAAGAGCGGGCGGTGATCGTGGAAGGAAACACCGACGTGATCGCCGTGCGCCAGAGCGGCCTGGAACCGGTCGTGGCCTCGATGGGCACTGCCCTCACCGAGCGCCAGCTGAAGGAGCTCGGGCGGCTCTGCCGCCGCCTATATCTCTGCTTCGACGCCGATGCAGCCGGGCAGGAGGCGACCCTGCGCGGGATGGAGCTGGCCACCGCCCAGGGGTTTGACGTGCGCGTGGTCACGCTTCCGCCCGGGCTCGATCCCGCCGACGCGGCTGAGGGGTTCGAGGCGAGGCTCGAGCAGGCCGAGAGCTACCTCGGTTACCGCACCCGCATTGAGATCGAGCGCGCGCCCGATCACCAGGAGGCCTTTGTGCGCGTGCGCGAGCTACTCGCTCGCTTCGAGGACTCGCCCGAGCGGCAGCGGGCGCTTCGTGTTCTGGCCGACAAGCTCGATCTTCCCAAGGAAGTGCAGTCGGGCCTGGCGCCGCGCACGAGGCGAACGGGAGCCGGGAAGGGCTCGGGAGTAGGCGTCTCTGCGAATCTGCTCGGCGCCGGCGATCGGCGCGAGCGAGACGCTCTGGCCGGGGTGGTAGCGCACCCCGATCTCAAGGGGATGCTGTCGGAGCTGACTCCTGACCATTTCGACGACGAGTTGCACCGGCGCGTGCGCGAGTACCTCGTCGAGGCGCCCTCGGTGGTGGACGACGACGTCGTGGGGCTCGTAGCCGAGCTCGACGCGCGCGCTAGCGCGACCGAGATCGACAAGCAAACCACAGAGCAGCTACTGCTTCGTCTGCGCGAGCGCTGGCTTCAGCGCGAGTTGGCGAGTGCGGATGAGCCCCGTCTACCCGAGCTGCGGCGCCAGCTCGGCCGTGTCAGGGCCGCGATCCGCGAGTTCGCCTAGCTAGAATCTCCGAGTTGGCTGCCTTCCCCGGTAGCTCAATTGGTAGAGCATCCGGCTGTTAACCGGAGGGTTGTAGGTTCGAGTCCTACCCGGGGAGCTGCGTCGATCGGCATCCGTCGAGAGCTGGACCGAACACAGCCGCGAATAGCGTAGTTGGGAGCCGGGGCTCTCTTGGGGCCTATCCCGTTAGGGATGTGCGGTCGAGGGAGTCAAGCCGTGGATGCCAGGGGTCGGACGGGCCGTGAAGTCGCACTTGGTAGTGCCTCGAGCGGTCTGGGCGACGGCTGGCGCAGTGGGGCGGCTGCCTCGGGCGTGTAGGTCTGGCGGGATATAGGCCCTATGGAAAGCGCAGCGCGCCGCCGAGCGCGGCCAGGCAAGAGTGCTTCTGAGTTCTTAGTGGGGTCGTACGGTGCCGCAGGTACAGACCGTCTGGCCGCTATAGCGACACTCGTAAGGCCGACCGCAGCGCGCGCACAACGGTGGAACGATTCTCGCCCAGACCAGGATCGCCTGCATCGAGACCGCCCAGAAGACGAGATATGGAAGGAATGGCAACCAGCTACTCATGTGCTCTACCTATTACCTATCGGATGCTTCCTAAATCAGATTAGCCCTCCAACGTTAAGGAGGAGTAAGAATAACCGCCGCATATCGTGGCGTTTGTGGAGTTCTGGCCGGCGGTACAATCGTATTCGTGAGCTGGCTCGTCATCGGGCTTCTAATTGCGGCGCTGGCCGTACTCGTTGCCGCCGAGTGGCCGCGCCTGTACGAGCGCCTGGTGGTAACCCAGCCCTTCGGTTGGTATTCGGCTCGAAGGCTTCGCCGTAGGCGTAAGCGCTCGCACCTGATGATTGTGGAGAACAACAACTCGGATTCGGTCAACGAGGAGCGCGAGGCCTTCGCCGAGAGCGTGGTCAGGGACTTGGAGCGACTGCCGACTATCGAAGATCGCGACTGAGCCCGCGCTGCCTTCCGCGCTATTTAGCGATCGAGATCGAGACGTTCAGCTCGGCGGTGTTGGGAAGTAGCCGGCCGGCGTTCTCGTCGTTTTTCGACTCCTGATAGTCGGATGCGCTCACCACTAGCGTGTGCTTGCCGACTCCGAGCGGTCTGGTGTTGATGATCGCCCTGCCCGTGCGCGAGTCGAACGAAAGCGCGAGTTGGCGCTTCCCGACTGTCGCCGAGATCGATCCCGGGTCGACGCCCGAACCGCGATCGGTGATCTCGACGGTCACCAGGCCGGCTCGGCGCGAAAGCGTCCGCAGACGAGGAGGCGTGACGTCATTGACCCACAAACGGAAGCGAAAGCGCCCAGCTTTCGCCGCGGAGGTCGTGTCGAAGACGATGTCGTAGGTACCTGCCGCCGGGCGCAGAACACCGGCAACCGGCTCCGTTTCGTCGAAGCTGTCGAGGTATGGGTTGACTTTGATCGGCAAGGCGGTGAGCCCTGCGAGTTTGTTCTCGTTATCGCCCCGGACTATCCGCGGAGAGACCGATACCCCTCGAGCGTGCGAGATAACGACGACTCCGAAGTTCTGGCGCGGACGGGAGAGCGAGAAGCGGAACACCTGCTCCGGCCCCCTCAGGAGCCGGCGAACTCCGAGAGCACGCTCGGGATAGAGATAGTGACTGATGAGCGCCGTCTTTCCGCTCGTATCGCCTCGATAGACGCCGGAAC
>PMXT01000080.1 GCA_003170995.1 Actinomycetota bacterium
CCGAGGCGCACAAGCTGCTCGAGCAACTTCCTTTGGCTGCCGACTCTATCCGCGCCCAAGTGCTCGGTCATCGCTCTCTCTGCTATCGGCGCGTTGGCGATCTCGAAGCGGCGCGGGAGGATGCTGAGCGCGCGGTCGAGCTTTCCGAGCAACTCGGGGATCCTCGCGTCGTCGGCTACTCCTACATGCAGGCCTCGCTCGTCGCCGAGCGCGAGGGGCGTTTCGTCTTGGCTCGCACCTATGCCGAGAAGGCTCGAGCGAAGTACGAAGAAGCCGAGGACCAGTTCCAGCTCGGGAAGGTTCTGAACAATCTAGGTTTATGCCACGCGCTGCTCGGCAAGCAAGACGAAGCCCTTGCGAGCCTAAAGCGAGCTTTCAATATTTTCCTCGATCTCGGAGCCAACGAGTGGAGTGGCGGTGCGATCTCGTCGATCGCCAGCTTGTATCTCGAAGCGGGCGATCCGGTCAAGGCTGAGGAGCAAGCCAGGTACGCGCTCGAGCTGATCGGAGATGAGGCGGTCGACCTCGAGCAGGTTGGCGAAGCCCGTCTGGTGCTGGGCAAGGCGTTGCTCGCCCAGAACCAGCTCGACGAGGCCGAGGAAGTACTACAAGAGGTCAAGGGCCTCTTCGAGGGTGCGCGCGCGACCAGCAACCTGTCACGCACCTACCTGGCGCTGGGCGACCTCGCCCACGTACGCGGAACCACGGATGAGGCGGCGCATCTCTACCGGCACGCCGCCGAATTGATGCAAGACCTTCGAATCTGAGAGGAAGGAGGTAAGAATGGCCAGACTTCTCCTACTGCTCGCGCTTTGCGCAGTGTTCGCTGCGGCGATCCTCGCAGGCCCGGGAGCTGCAGCAAAGCAGACGTCCAAAGCGCCGAGCGCTACAACGACGACGACTACTACTTCTGTCGTCCCACCCGTGAAGGGCCACGGCGGCGGGCATATGAACAGTTAGCAGTCGTGATGGTCTTCGGGGCGTGAGGGTAAATGGCGGCACGCCCCTCGCCGCCACGGCTGCCGGTTCGTGCTACGCGTCTTGCGCTGGTCCGCTCTCGATATTCTCGGGCCAGCGCGCGCATTTCCAGCTCTCTTCTTTCGTTTCCTCGGCCTGAGCAGATGAGTCCGTGCGCCGATTTGTGTGCGCCTGCGCACACCTCGACCGCCGGGTAACTCGGCGGCATAGACTGTTTGAATGACTGCGCTCAAGATCGTCACTCGACCGAAGCTCAAGCGACCGGTTCTCATCATGGCCTTCCAGGGCTGGAACGACGGGGGCCAGGGTGCGACGCTCGCCACCGGCTATCTCGCCCGTTTATGGGATGCTACGCGGTTCGCCGAGATCGATCCGGAAGAGTTCTTCGACTTCCAGGCTACTCGTCCGCAGGTCTCTCTGGTCGATGGCGAGACTCGCGAGCTCACCTGGCCCGAGAATGTCTTCTTCCATGCTCGGCCTGACGGCCTGGGCCACGACGTCCTCCTCCTCATCGGGGTCGAGCCGAACCTCCGCTGGCGGGCGTTTAGCGAGTTCGTCGTGGGGCTTGCGCTCGATCTCGGCGTGAAGCAGGTAATCACGCTGGGATCGCTTCTCGCCGATGTGCCGCACACACGCCCCTCGCCGGTTACCGCGAGCGGAGACAGCAGTGACTCACTCGCCGAGCTCGATGTCGACGCCTCTCGCTATGAGGGGCCAACGGGAATCGTGGGTGTGATTCAGGATGCATGTCGAAGGGCAGGGATGCAGACGATCAGCTTCTGGGCGGCGGTTCCGCACTACGTGTCGCTGACTCCCAGTCCGCGTGCGGCGCTCGCGCTATGCGAGCGGGTCGACCAACTACTAGGAACGGGACTCGATCTGGAAGAGCTGGAGCAGGCGGTGGACAACTACACCGAACACGTCAGCGAAGCAGTAGCAGGCGACGAGGAAACGACCGCGTACATCGAGGCGCTAGAGCGCCAGAGCGACTCAGGCGAGCCGCCCGAAGAGTATGAGCCTGACATTCCGAGCGGCGAATCGCTGGCTGCAGAGCTAGCGAAGTTTTTACGCGAGCGGGAGGACGGCGGCGGCTCAGGCCCCGCAACCGCCTAGAGCTCGTTTCGGCGACCAGCCGACTGGGTGTGATCGGTGGATGCGATGCTAGGACGCAGTGTCGCGTTCGTAGCCGGAGCTACGGGCCCCAAGACAACGCAGCGCGCCGCCGAGTGGGCAGGCGGTTGAATGCTTCATTTGAAACGTGCTCTTAGGTTCTATTCCGGTAGAGATGTACGACCGAGGGGGCCAAGCCTCGGCTGGTGTGCAGACCTAATGGAATAGGCTCTTGGCGCCGTTCAGGAACTGTCACTCGCCACCTCGCCTAAGAGAGCGCGCCCGATAGCTACGAGCCACTTTCTGGGAGCGGAACAACGCTCCGCTTCTGCTGTGCGCCGTCTATTTCCGTCTCCGTCGCGCGGCTGTCGGTGGGCTCGCCCCCGCGAGCTTCGGGCATTCCGTCTTCATGCGAGAGCTCCGCGGTTTGCTTTTCAACTACTGCCTCTTGGGCGTCACCGGTCTTGACTTGTTGGGCAGTCACGGCGCGGCGCTTCCGTCGCCGCCTGCGTCTCGAAGACTGGAGTTTCGGCGTTGGTAGATTCTCGGCGAGCGCCGCCGCGATCTCGTCGGTACCAGCCAGCTGTTCGCGTGCCGCTTCGATCAGTTGGGTAGACCTCGGCGTGTAGCCCTCGGCCGAGGCCAGTAGGGCCACACCAATGTGCAGCGGTTGCTCGCGGGCCGCGTTAACGAGCCGGGCAACATTCTCTTCGTGGCGCCGCCCTCGAGAGTTGGCCACCGCGCCGAGCAGCCGCTTAGCATCGGTGAACTCCGCACTCGCCTTGCGGTCTTGAGCTTTTCGGCTTGCTCGTGCCAACCGCCAGAGCCAGCGAACGAGAATCTGCTCCGGGGCATTCGCCTTGCCCTCGGCGAGAGCGCGTAAAAGCACGCGTATTCCCTGTAAGCGCTCCTTCTCCCAGGTGGGCGCCTGAGTCACGAGCGTGACCAGATCGTCATAGTCGGCCCGTTCCACGGGTGTGGCGACTCGGTCGACAAGCGCCATCAGGCGCAGGCGGCGATTCGAGTTCTCAGCGGCGCACGTAAAGAGAAATTGTTCGAGCGCCACCTTGCTCGTGTTGCCCTCGATCAGCTTGCGCACGAATTCGGCCCGCTCCTCGTAACGAACGCTGCGCCCGGCGATCATCGCCCAAAAGCGCTGCTCGTCGGTGTCCAGGTATTTCGGATCGATCCTTTGCCACTCGCGTGCGATGACGGCCAAGCGCCGCTTCACATCGGGCGTTACGGGTACAAGCCAGGAGGCCGGCGCGAGGCGTCTGCGCGCCCTGCGCTGCATCCGTCGCCTCGGAGCCGGGGTCACGCGAGCTCCTTCGCGATAGAAGTCGGAGCCGAGCAGGGAGTGAAGTGAGATCACCTTCTCGCTATGCGTAGCCGACTTGGGAACGAAGTCGACAACGACGCCCGCCTCCTTGCGGGCATGGGTACGCATGATGCGGCCGATCCGCTGCTGGTAGACGCGCCGGGAGGCGGTCGGCGCCAGGTGCATGCACACCGTTGCGCGGGGCGAGTTCCAACCTTCCGCCAAGAGTTGAGCATTGATGAGCACGTTGATCTCGCCACGCTCGTAGGCTGCCAGTGTCTCGGCCAGCTTCACTGGCGGCGTCCGCCCGCTGACAGCCTCAGCTTTGAGGCCAGCGGCTCGAAACTCCTGGGCGAGGTTGTAGGCGTGATCGACGCCGGCGGCGTAGACGATTCCAGGCGTGTCTTCGAAGCGATCGCGATAGAGACTTGCGGCCGCTTGGTTCAGCGCGGTGTGGTCGAGAACTTGGGCCAGCGCTCGCTCTTCGAAATCGCCACCGACGATCGGTACGGAGTGAATCGCCGCCACGGGCGGAACACGCAGGCAGCGAAGTGGCGCGATCAAACCACGACGAGCAGCGTCCTGCAAGGGCAAATCGTCGACCGAGGCAGGAAAGACGTCTGAGACCTGCTTGGCGATGAGCTGCTCGGTGGCAGTCATGCCGATGAAGATCGGGCTGGGGAAGGCGCGAATGGCGGCACTCGTCTTTTCGCCCAGCGCCGTATGCGCCTCGTCGCAGATCACGAGCTGGTAAGCGGTCGGCTCTACTTCGGCGTGGTGGCGCGCGAACCAGGCATAGGTCTGAATCGTGATCGGGCTCGGCTTGCGAACGCGATGTTCGCGCAGGATCACATCCGCAAAGCGCTTGGCGTAGCCGGTCTCGGTGAGATCGTGGCGGAACTGGCTGACGAGTAGGCGACGGTGGGTGAGGATGAGCACACCGAGCGTTCTGGCCGCATCGACAAAGCCGGCCGCCGCGATCGTCTTCCCCGAGGCTGTCGGGTGGCGGAAGCGAAAGCGCCTGATAGCGCCGGGATCCTGCTCGGGCGTCAACTCCGAGAGTTCTTCCTCCTCACCGGGATGCGGCTCACTAAAGCCGTTCTCTTCCTCTTCTTCCTCTAGCAGCTCTGCCTCTTCGGGAAGGCGTCCGTTGGCGAAAGCCGGCTCGACTTGCCGCTGGTTGGCGGCGATCAGCTCGGTGAGCATGCCGGCAAGCGCATCGACCTGGTGACGCCTGAGCTCCAGGCCCGAGGCTAGATGCGGCGGCTTCTCCGAAAGCACCCGTTCGAGCCCGAGCATGAGCGCGTGGCGGACTTTCCATTCAGGCGAAGGCGCCTCGTTTCCTTTCTCGATCTCGGCGATCGCATCGTTGAGAGCGCGCCTGCGAGCCGTGCCGGAGGCCATGACGCGCACCGGATCCTCACCCTCGCGCAGAAACGACTCGCCCGCCCACGCTTCGGCGCGCCGGGCTTTGCCGGCGATTACCTCGCCGGAATGATCGAGCGATGTCGGAAGTTGGTCTGTCGTCTCTGACATGGGAGGGCGGCGTGCGCCGCCGCGCCGTGACCATCAGGAAAAGACGTGCCGACGCTCAAAGAGCTACTGAATGAGAGCGCGGCTGCCAGAAAGAATACCTAAAGCGCCGTCCTGGAGCCGTAAGTACGCGCTCGGAAAGCGATTCGGCCAATAGTGGCAGCTGCGCAAACGGTGAGTCGACTCATTACACGCCATGCCAATAGCGGGCGCTGAGCAGACCTATTCGCTCATTCGAAGCTACTCGCTAGTCGCCGGCGGATGGATGAAGGCCGTCAGTACGATCGGCTCCAGCTCAGGGTCGTGCTCCGACTGCGCCTGCTTAACGGCTTGATCGATCAGATCGAAAAGGCGATCAGGATTGATGCGCATGGCATCGGTGAGAACGCGAAAGCGCCCGGTTTGCGAGTACTTGGCCAGGCCGCGCTGTACCTCTTCGAGCATGGCCGAGTGCACGTCGCTGATGACGCTATTTGCCGATAGCAGCTCGGGCGCGACGGTAATGTTCTTGGCTACCGCCCGGTACGGCTTCTCGCGCCGACCGCTGTTCGCCTCGGCGAGCTGGATCAGCCCGGCCTTCAACAGCATGCGAACGTGAAAATGCAGGTGGCCGGGGTCGATGCCGATCCGACCCGCCAGTTCCCGGTTCGTGAGCGCCTCCCCGGCTTCCTCGCCCAGCATCTCGAGCACGCGCAAACGCAGAGGATGGCCGAGCGCCTTGAGCTGATCGGGCCTGTCTATCGTCAGGATGTCTAGCGTTGCGTGGTTTTCCGATGACGCAGACATATGGATTGCACTATATGACGGGACATGAGTCGGCACGTGGCGAACCGGCTGTCCGACACGAGTCTCTACGCGTCTTCGCCGCCGAGCTCGCGCGAACGCTCCATCGCCGCCTGGATCGCATTCAAGAAAGCGGCGCGTATACCGGCGCGCTCGAGCTCGCGAATGGCCCTGATCGTAGTACCGCCGGGCGAGGTGACGTTCTCACGCAGTTCGACTGGGTGTATGTGCTCGTCACGTAGCAACTTGGCAGTTCCGAACATAGTCTGAACGACGAGCTGAGTGGAGATATCGCGCGCGAGTCCGAGCAGGATGCCGGCTTCGATCATTGCCTCCGCGAGCAGCGCGAAGTAGGCCGGGCCCGAGCCGGAGACCGCGGTGACGGCATCCATCATCTCCTCGTGTACCCGCACAACCGCGCCCAGGTGAGCGAGCACCTCCTCGGCCAGCGCCAGGTGTTCGTCGCCGGCATGCGCTCCTGCGCAGATGCCTGCCATACCCTCCTGCACCGTGGCCGGGGTGTTAGGCATCGCCCGAATTACCGGCACGTTCGCGGGAAGGTGCTTCTCGATTGATGCGGTCCGCACAGCCGCCACGACCGAGAGAATCGTCTGCTCGCTCGAAATCAGATCGCCGATCTCCTGCAAGAGCCCCGGCAGGTCTTGGGGCTTGACGGCGATCACGATCAGCGCGGCGTCTTTGACCGCATCGCGGTTCGACTCGCTCGTCTCGACACCGCAGAGTTCCTTGATCGCTTGCAGCCGCTCGCTATGGATATCGGTGGCGACGATCTCGCTCGGCTGGCGCCAGCCCGAGGCGCACAAGCCCTTGATCAGCGCCTCGCCGATCTTGCCTGTGCCGATGACCGCTATGCGGCGCTCGTCAACGCTCATCGCGCGGAGTCTATACGTCGCTCAGCGCGTAGAGCTCGTTTCAATTGACGCCCGACCCTTCTTCATCGAGAGAACAACGCAGCACGCCGCCGAGTGCGTCCAGGCAACACAGTGCTTCATTTGGAACCAACTCTTACGGGCGATTTAGCGGTAGGCGCCCGCCTGCAGGTCATAGAGCTCCGCATATGCGATAACGGGACTACCAAAACGTTCTCTTAGGTCGATCCCCGCGGGACGCGCTCGTGTTGCATCCTTTGGGGTGAGGATCGCGAGCGAGGGAGGCGGTAGACCATGCAAGCTGGGCGGAGTCCGGCGCCAAGCCGCTTCCGCGACCGTACCGATGCTGGGTGCTACCTCGGCGCGCTGCTCTCGCACTATGCCGGACGGGACGACGTCGTTGTGCTCGCGCTTCCTCGTGGAGGCGTGCCGGTGGGATTCGAGGTTGCGCGGGCGCTCGAGATCCCGCTCGACGTGTTCGTAGTTCGCAAGCTGGGAGTCCCCGGTCATGAGGAGCTTGCTTTCGGCGCAATTGCCTCCGGAGGGACGCGGATATTGAATCCCGAGGTGATTCGGCATCTCGGCTTGACGGGCGACGTTATCGACGCGGTCAGTGAGCGCGAGCGAAGTGAACTGACGCGACGAGAGCGTCTCTACCGCGGTGAGCGTTCCAGCACCGAGCTAGAAGGTGAGACGGTGATCCTCGTAGACGACGGTCTCGCCACCGGCGCCAGCATGCGCGCGGCCGTCGCGGCGGTTAGGGCGCAGAAACCGGCGCGGATCGTCGTCGCAGTCCCCACTGCCGCTTTCGACACCTGCGCTAGCCTGAACGCCGAGGTGGACGAGTTGGTGAGCCCGCTGAGGCCCGAGAACTTCCGTGCCGTCAGCCTCTGGTACGACCGCTTCGAGCAGGTCTCCGACAGCGAGGTCAGAACACTGCTCGAAAGAGCGAAGCAGGCGGGCGGAGCATGAAGGTGCGCGAGGAAACAGTGGCAATTCTGGTCGGTACGGTCCAACTCGCGGGAACGCTTCGCATACCCGAGCACGCGGATAGCATCGTCCTCTTTGCTCACGGTTCGGGCTCTAGCCGCTTCAGCCCGCGCAACCGCCAAGTCGCCGCCGTCTTGGAGCGAGCCGGGTTGGCGACGATGCTGATCGACCTGCTGAGCGAACGCGAGGAGAGAGAAGATTCCCGCACCGGCGCTCTTCGCTTCGACATTCCCCTGCTCGCCGATCGGCTCCTCGCCGCGACGGTCTGGTTGCATGCGAACGAGGGCACGACTTCGCTCCCGCTCGGTTATTTTGGAGCCAGCACCGGTGCAGGCGCAGCTCTTCTGGCCGCCGCGGGGCGACCGGAGCTAGTCAAGGCCGTTGTCTCGCGCGGGGGTCGCCCGGACCTCGCGGGGAAGGCGCTTCGACATGTGAGCGCGCCCACATTGCTGATCGTGGGCGAGCGAGACGCTGTGGTGCTCGACCTCAACCAGCGCGCCGCCACGGAGATCGCGACCGAGTGCAAGCTAGAGATCGTTCCGGGAGCGACACACCTGTTCGAGGAAGCGGGAGCGCTCGAGGCGGTCGCCGCGCTGGCCCGCGATTGGTTCTCGCTCCACCTGGCCGGTCGAACAACCAATTAGCCGCATCGATTAGGCTCCGCTTCGAACGGCTTGATTTCGGCATACTCTTTCGCGTGCTGGCTGGGTTTCTACTCGTTCTCGGCGGCGGTCTGATCGCCCTCGGCTCTCGGCAAGACTGGCTGATCGCTCACCTTGCAAACAACGAGACCGCGACGCTCAATGTCGCGGGCTCTCGCTTCGGAAACGCGATGCTGGTCTTCGCTGCGCTGATCGTCATGCTCGGGATCGCTCGTATTGCCCGTGGCTACGCGGAAGACAAGTCCCTACACCGGATTGCATCGATGGCCTCATTTGCGGCGATTGCGATGGCTCTGGCTCGTTCCGGGCGCTTCCTGATCGATCAAAATCTCTCGATCGGCTCTACGGCATCCTACGGGCATCTCGACCTCGAGCTGGGTGTCTTCATGCTTCTTGGCGGGGTCGCTGCGACCCTTCTCTCCAAGTTGGCCTAGAGCAAGCGGCGATTGCTTCGGTGCTACCGGCCTCACCTTGCCGAGCCCGAGCTCGGCGAGAAGGGCGGTGAGGCTCTCGATACTCGGCTCGACAACCCCCACGTCGTGTGGCTCTCAGCGCTCCTCGTGCTCGGCCTCGACTCCAGGCTCGAGGTGGAATAGAGGAGCCCGCGTCTCTAGCTCGAGCAAACGGTCGTCGCAGTAGACCTCGGCGCTCGGTCGCGATTGACATGACCGCGCGCGGGTTGCGGATCGAAGTGCTTGCAGAAAAGGATGTTTCCACGGAGATAAGCCGGCCCAGCTGGCTCGATTGAGATAGCCGATCTCGAAGAGCGAAGTCGCCTGCTCGACGTGGACGAACACCAGCTCACCGCCCAGCTCGAGACCGGGATCCGAGACGGACGTACACGGTCTGACGCGCGCGAGGAGTCCAGCTTGTACGGCGGCAGGGTTGCCGGTCGCTCAGCTCGCCGGCGCGGCGGCGGAGACTAGACGCGCAAAGACGATCCAGCGATGAGAAGCGCTGTAGAGCGGGTGGCAGGCCGAGAGAACGAGTGTGTCGAAACCCCGCTTGTGCAGTATGTCCCAGTCGTTCGAAGGCACTATTTCGTGAGCGAAAACGCGGTAGGTGAAGGTGCCGTATGGCATCAGGAGCCGGATCCGATTACCGCGCGCCAGCTCGTCGATGTGGCGAAACGGAGCACCGAAGGTTGTGCGATGCCCGGCGATCGCCGTAACCTTGCCCAGCCCTGGCCAAGAGCTTTGCGGATAGCGCCCTGGCCCACGGCTCAGATCGGCACCCCAGTCGGTTCCGTTGACGAACACCTTGCTGATGCCGATGCGCGGGATCTCGATCCGGCCGATCGGCTGTCCCGGGCGCGCGTGATGAGAGAAGCTTAGGGCGGCGGCACGGATCGCGGCAGTCGACAGCCCCCCGTTTTTCTGCCTCGAGAGGGGAGTCGGCGGCTTGAACTGCCTGAACTCCTTGTTGAGCTGACCAGCCATCTGATGCTGGCGCCAGTCTTGGTAGAGAGCAGTGATCGGATCGCCGAAGAAGAATATGAAGATCGCCCATACGACCAAGAGCAATCCGACCATCGCTACCGCCAGCCCGAGACGGCGGAAGAAACGGCGTGATCTACCATCTCGGCCGATGTGGGGCGCGTCCGTTTGCGACTCGCTCTGAGCCTGTTGGCGTGCTTCGGTTCGAGATTTTCCGCCGCCGAGTCTCACTATTTCAGATCGTACTTGCGCCCAGTTGCCGTAGGCTGCAACCGATCGATACCTCACACTTGATCGCTGATGAGCTCTCGAGCAAAGAGTGCTTCGATCTCCTAGGATCGAGCGCTAATGCGGGTGGCTTGAAAAGCGGCGCTTCGGGGGGAGGCGAGATGCGGACCGGTCTCAAGACGGTAGTGACGAACAAGCACATGTCCGGACGCTGCCCGGGCCCGTTCCGAGTGGCGATCGCACTGGGGCTAGCGCTGCTCATCACACTCTCGCTGGTGCAGGGCGCTGTCGCCCGCTCACAGGCGACGCTTACGAACGGAGCCTCCATGACCGCCATGATCCGCTACGAGAAGCAGCTCGCGGTGGCAATCAACACCGCCCGTAAGCGGCACGGACTTCGCACTCTCCGGCTTGCGCCTGGGCTGATGCGCTCCGCAGGCAAGCACTCTCTGCAAATGGCCTGCAAGGGGTACTTCTCGCATTCATCGCCGAACGGCGCCAGCTTTACGACGCGCGTAAAGAGCTTCTACGGCGCCGGTACCTCGAGCTACTACTCGGCGGGCGAGAACCTCCTTTGGGCGCAGCTGCCAGTGACGCCGGGCCAGGTCGTCAAGCGCTGGCTGGCCAGCTCGGAACACCGGCGAGTACTGCTCTCTTCGGGGTGGAGGGTTTTTGGTGTGGGCGTGGTCAGGTCTACTCATGACACCGGGATCTTCGCGGGCCGCGAAGTGCTGCTCGTGACCGCCGATTTCGCGGTCAAGCGCTGATCGACCCGGCGCAACGCAGGCGTTAGGAGGCTTCAGTCGATACGACCGCACTGCGGTTGGCCGCGCTGATAAGCGCTCGCATCGAGGCGACGACGATGCTCTCGTCGATACCAACGCCCCAGAACACCTCCTCGCCGATAGCCGTCTCGATGTAGGCAGCCGCCGTCGCGTCAGCACCCGAACGCATCGCGTGCTCTGCGTAATCGAGGATGCGCACTTCGATGGCAAGCTCCTCGCCGAGGGCTACGACGAGGGCGTCGACGGGGCCGTGCCCCGCACCCACGATCGTTCGCTCGACTCCGTCCACGCGAAGCACCGCCTCGATGCGATCGTGTCCCGGCTCACCCTCCAGGTGCCTGAGCGAAATCAGCTCGAGCGGGTGCACTCGCTTCAGATACTCGCCTTCGAACGCCTGCCAGATCTCCTCTGGTATCACCTCACCGCCCTCGCTGTCGGCGATCTTCTGGATCGTCTTCGAGAACTCGATCTGCAGGCGCCGGGGCAGTTCCAGATGGTGTTCGGTTTTCAGCACGTAAGCCACGCCACCCTTACCCGACTGGCTATTGACGCGGATGATCGCCTCGTAGGAACGGCCGACGTCCTTGGGGTCGATCGGCAGGTACGGCACCTCCCAGGCTTCACCGCTCGCCGTCTTCGACCGAGCCTCCATGCCCTTGTTGATCGCGTCCTGGTGCGAGCCGGAGAAGGAGGTGTAGACGAGATCGCCCGTGTAGGGATGGCGCGGATGAACCGGCAGCTGGTTGCAGTACTCGACGACTCGGCGCAACTCGCCGATGTCGGAGAAGTCGAGTCCGGGATCGACGCCCTGGCTGAACAGGTTCATCGCCATCGTGACGAGATCGACGTTACCGGTGCGCTCGCCGTTGCCGAAAAGCGTGCCCTCGACTCGCTCGGCACCGGCCATCAGGGACAGCTCGGCGGCCGCGACGGCGGTGCCACGATCGTTGTGCGGGTGCAGCGAGATGATCGCGCGCTCGCGCCGGTCCAGGTTAAGGCAGAACCACTCGATCTGATCGGCGTAGATGTTGGGTGTGGACATCTCGACCGTGGCCGGGAGGTTGAGAAT
>PMXT01000160.1 GCA_003170995.1 Actinomycetota bacterium
CACACCCAGTCGACAGGTCGTCATTCTGATTCGAGTTCTAAGAGCCTACGCGGCTCCGAGCTCGTCCGGGTCGAATGTCAGCGACACGAGACCGCGAACGGATCTCACGAGGTTTGCACGCGAGCCGGAGTAAGCTCCGCGCATGTCCTCACGGGCGGCGATGATCAACACCCACTTCCACCGGGCCTCGCCGGCTCGCACGGGTAGCGGCTCGCCCGCACGGAAGCGAGCGAGAATGGAGACACATTGATCGCGCGCACGCTCAACGAGATGCTCACCCGAACTGTCGAGCGCTACGGCGACAAACCGGCGCTGATCTTCAACGGCGAGACCACCAGCTTCGCCGAGTTGCAGGAGGCGGTCGAGCGCTGCGCCGCGGGCCTGGCCGAGCTCGGCATCGGTAAGGGCGACACCTTCGGAATCGTGATGCGGAACTGCCCCGAGTTCGTCATCCTCTCCCTCGCCCTCTCGAGGCTCGGCGCCATCGCAGTGCCGGTCAACTTCCTCGAGAAAGCCGATCGCATCGCCTTCATCTTCAACGACGCCGAGGTCAAGGGCTGTCTCACCTCCGAGGATTTCCTGCGTACCGTTCGCGAGACGCAGGAATCGGTACCGACGCTGAAGCACATCTTCCTAAGCCATCCGGGCGGAGACGAGCCGGCGCTGGAGACGATCTATCGCCACCCGCTACCCGAGACGGCCGGCCCCGAGGTGGCTCCCGACGACCTCGTGTTGCTGATCTACACCGCGGGCACGACCGGACTGCCGAAGGGAGTGATGCTGACCCAGCGCAACCTGCTCTCGAGCGTCGAGTCCTGCCTGCTGGCGCTCGATGTGAGCGACCGCGACAGGGTCATGTGCGTGTTGCCGATGTTCCACTCCTTCGCCTGGACAACAAACGTGATCTTGCCGATCCGCCTTGGAGCCACGACGGTCGTGATCGAGAGCCTGCTCCCCTTCCAGCCGGCCCTGAAGCTGCTCTGGAAGTACAAGGTCACGCTGGTTTGCTGCATCCCACAGGTCTACTCCGCCCTGGTCCAGCACGTTCACGGCCCCAAGGCCTTCTTGCTTCGCCTGCTCAACCCGCTCAAGCTGACTATCTCGGGCGCCGCTCCGTTACCGGCCGCGGTGCAGATGAAGTTCGAGAAGACCTTCGGCACGGCTCTCCTCGAGGGATACGGACTGACCGAGGCGGCGCCGGTCATCTCGGTCAACCCGCGCTACGGCAATCACAAGCCCGGCACAGTCGGTCTGCCGCTCCCCGGAATCGACGTCAAGATCACCGACGATGACGAGCAGGAGCTCGAAACGTACGAGATCGGCGAGGTCTGTGCCCGGGGCGACAACATTATGGCCGGCTACTACAAGCGGCCGGAGGAGACAAAGGCGGCCTTCACCACCGACGGCTGGCTGAAGACGGGCGACCTCGGCTTCCTCGACGCGGACGGCTATCTGACGCTGGTCGACCGCAAAAAGGATCTGATCATCGCCAAGGGACTGAACATCTACCCGCAAGAGGTGGAGATGGCACTGGCCGCTCATCCGGCAGTGGCGGAGGTGGCCGTGGTCGGCATCCGCGACGAAAGCGGCGACGAGAGCGTGCGCGCCTTCGTCGTACTCGAACCCGAATCGGACGCTAAGCCCCGTGAGTTGATCGCGTTTGCTCGCCCTAGCTTGGCTAGCTACAAGGTCCCGAGGGATGTCGTGATCGTGGACGAGCTACCGAAGAACGCGCTCGGCAAGGTGTTGAAGAGAGAACTGCGCGAGACGGCGGTGTAGAGAGACGACCCGCCGCGGCGCTGATTGTAGGGCCGGTTAGGATGGCGCCGTGAGCAAGCGCAGCGAACGGCTCTGGCGCGGCTTCGCCGTCTTGACGGCGTTCGTCTACCTGATCGCGATGTTCGCGCCCTGGTCCTCTATGCCGTACCAGAAGAAAAGCTGGCTTGGAGCACTCGCCGAGATCGTCACCCGAGCGAACGGGGGATGGGGAAGCGTGCTCGGGATCGCCTCGCTCGTACTCTGTTACCTGATCATCGTCTTCGCCTTGCTCGGCCCGCGGCGATCGGCGCTGTCGCTGGAGCCGCTGCGCACGGTACTCGCGCTCACGCTCGTCGCTGTCACGGTGCTCGTTTTCCTCGAACACTTCTGGCGCGTCACGAGCCGGAACGAGTCTGCAATCATCTGGAGGTTTGGCGTATCCAGCGGGGTCGGTTACGGGGCCTGGGTTGCACTCGGAGCTTCGCTCGCGCTTCTGCTCGCCTTCTCGGTTCTCGATGCGGGCAGTCTGGGCAAACTGCTCGACCGGCTCCCGGCCTGGGCGCGGCTCGACCGGCTGGAGAATCCCGAGGAAGTCGAGAGGGTGGCGGGGGAACGGAAACCTGTCGCCTCGCCCGCCGAACGCAGTCACCGCCGCTGGACACGAGTTCTCCTCCTGGCGCTGATCGTCTATCTGCTCTCGCTATTCACTAATTGGTGGTGGTATTCGGCCCGGGAAACCAGTGGAGTGGCCTTCGGAGGAACCACGTACCTCGACGGATTAGCGGGAATCGGCGAGTTCTGCGCGCTGACGGCGTTGGCGACACTGGTCGCCGTCCGCCTCACGCGAAGCGGACGAGAACACCGCCTCGAGTACCTGAGGAACAGGCTCGTAGCCTTCCTCGTCAGCCTCACACTCCTGAACGTCCTCGTCATCTGGCGCCAGACCTACAACGTCTTCTTCTACTTCGGGCGGTCGACTACTCGCTCCTGGCCCTATTACGGCGCCCTGATCGCTCTTGTCTCCATCCTCTTGATGGTCCTCGCCACGCTCGTCCTCAACGCGGGCAGCTGGACGAAGCTGCTAGATCGACTACCGGCCTGGGTACGACTAGACCAGCTCGACGAGCCTCCGGAACGAAGTAAGGAGACAGCATGAGCAAGCGAACGCAAGAGAAGGAAGTACGGATGATGAGCCAGTGGAAGGAACGTATCCGGCAAGCTTTCGTATTCGTTGCCACAGGCGCCTACCTGACCTCTCTCTTCCTGACTTGGTGGGAGGTCACGATAACCGGCGACTCGGGGCACCCCGATTACGTTGTGCGTATGGATGGTCTGGATAGCGCCTTTAGCGCGACCAATAGACTGAGCGAGCTCTGCGTAGTGATTGCCGTGGCGATTTGCGTCGTCAGCGCGACCACGCTTCGATCGCGCGACCGCCGCTTGCCGCTGGCGCGGCGCCAGCTGGCAATCGCGCTCGTGATCTTCAACGCGCTAGCGGTGCTCGAGCTGTGGCGGAGCATGACAGACCTGCTCTCGGCCTCCGACTCCTACCGTGACAGCTACATCGCCTACGGCACCTACGTGGCGATCGGTACTTCGCTCATCGTGCTCTTCTCGGTGCTGGTGCTGGATGCCGGTGGGTTGCGCGAGCTTCTCCGCTCGCGCCGTAAGGAGATCGCAACGAACCTCGAGGCTGTTCACTGACGCTCCCTTAAGCACAGGGTCACCGCTTGAGCTAACGTCGCAGGTATGGAGTCCCTTCGACTCGAGCCTGCGGCGATCTCGCACTTATTCTCGCGTAGAGCACAACTACGACGTGCCGAGGACCACTGGGTCGAGCGGCCGCCGGGGGACAGAATTCAGACTCTCTCGGAGGTGGCACCTGCATGACCACTCGCGCCTGCCCAGATTGGCCAACGTTGATGGAGCTCGATCCAGAGCTCCAGTTCAAGCACTACAGCGCTGCCGAGGCGAGGCTCGGAGCGGAGGTGCTGATAAAAGTGCCCGCGCTCACCCTCCCGAATATCGAGATCTGCTGCGACCTCGATCACCACGTCTTCTATAGCGAGCACACCAATCTCGAGCTCGCGGCGGCGCTCAGTGGGGGCGACTGGCTCGAGATACAAGAGTGGGCGCAGCGGAAGAGAGGACAGTCGCGCGGATCGTGAGCGCCTCGGAGCCATCCTCCGGCCCAGAGATGGACGCTTCAGAGGAGTTCCTGCCCGGACTGACGCTGGCGCGCGACTTCTTCTCCGAGATCGTCCGACCGCTACTGGCCGAGAAGACGCCAGGGGTTCCCTACGCCGCCGCTCTGATCGGTGCGGGCTCGGATGTGCTCGGGTTCGACACCCCGGTCTCGCGCGACCACGATTGGGGCCCCCGCCTGCAGATCTTCCTACCCGAGCGCGAGCTACCCGAGCGCGCCAGCCTGCTCGACCGGGTGCTGGCGAGCGAGCTCCCGAGCGAGTTCCGCGGCTTTCCGACCTGCTTCGCACCGGCGGACGCGGGCGGGCGTAGACACCCGCGGGCTAACACCCGCCCGCCAATCGATCATCTAGTCGAGATCACCTCGGTTGGTCACTACAGCCGCAAGCTGCTCGGCTTCGATCCCCTGGACGGGATTAGCACTCGGCAGTGGCTGCTCGTCCCACAGGAGCGCCTGCTCGAGCTGACCGCCGGCGAGGTCTTCGTCGACTCGGTCGGAGAGCTGACCAGTCTGCGCGAACGCCTGAGCTACTACCCGAAACAAGTTTGGGTTTATTTGATGGCGGCGCAGTGGCAGAGGATTGCAAGGCGAGAAGAGCTCGTGGCGCGAGCCGGAGTCGGTGGCGACGACCTCGGTTCGCGGCTCGTTCTGGCTACCTTGGTGCGCGAGATCGTTCGCCTCGCCTTTCTACTCGAGCGCCAATACGCCCCCTGGGACCAGTGGCTGGCCCGCGCCCTGACGCACCTCCGCGGCGCATCGCGCCTGGCGCCTCCGCTCTCGCGCGCCCTCTCTGCCTACGACTGGATGCAGCGAGAGCAGAGGCTGACGGATGCCTACGCGATCCTGGCCGCCCTGCACAACAACCTCGGGTTGACGGCACCGCTCGAGACCGCGAGCGAGCGCGGAGCGAGGGGATTCCTGACCATCCACGCCGACCGGTTCGCAGCGTCGTTGGCCGAAAAGATCGTGGACGAGGAACTGAAGCCGCTTTTGCCGGCGCTCGCTGGCGGTATTGACCAGCTCGTCTCGAGCGACGAGGTGCTGCTCGACCCCCACCTCATCGACCGCCTGAGCGGCTTTTTTGTAGGAAACGTCGGCCGACTAGCCTAGAACGGCCTACCTCCCTGGAGATCTGCGTCGCGCCAGACAACTCAAAGCGGGGAGGGCGCCCGCTGGAGAGCGGGCATGGTCTGGCGGATCGCGCCGTCGAATACCGAGACGAAGGCACACAAGGCCCGGATGCGCGACGAAGAGCTGCAGTTACCGGCAACTAGGGGCGTGAGACACGCCGGCAACTCGTCTTCGTGGCGCAGTCAGACCAATGACGACCGCAAGCCCTCTCCGAGGAGGTTGGGGGACCGATCTCGGTGTTGGGCTTGCGGCGTTTCTCCGCGAAAAGTCCGCCGGCACAGCCGGCGAAGACTTTTCGCGGCGTGCCTTTCGTACGAGTCAGCGCGACTTCGTCGCGTCTGTCCCGTCCGCTCCTAGTTACGTGACGAGTTAGCCGGTATTACGAACGGTGTTCGTGAAGAGTGGTCGAGGACAGCGTTCGGTGAGCCACGCCCGCCATGTCGGGCGTGGCTCAGTCAACACCCATCCCCAACTCGCCACGGACCCCGTAAAGCACCATAGGTCAGCCACGACGCTTCTCGGACACCCCACTGAGACAAGCGCCGCAGGCGCGGCTCAGCGCTGCTCAATCCACCGGTGAAAGTCGCCAGACTTTTGCCGGCTACTAGGCGATCAGTGACTGGCGCAGTGCCGTGGCGACGGCCTCGGTGCGCGTATCGGCATCGAGCTTGGCCATCGCCTTGCGCACGTGAGTGCGAACGGTCTCGGGCGAGATGAAGAGCGCCTTGCCGATCTCTTCGTTGGAGTGCCCATCGGACAGCATGCGCAGAACGTCGCGCTCGCGCTGGGTGAGTAGGGTGATCTTGGCTGTGGCGGCCGGGCTGGAGATGACCCCGGCGAGCACCGGGTCGACGTAGGTGCGACCCTCAGCGACGAGCTGCACCGCGCGCACGATCTCGGCCAGCGGCGCCTCCTTCGAGACGAAACCACGAGCACCCGCATCTAGCGCCTCCGTCAGAAGCGCCTGCTCGCTGTAGGCCGTGTAGAGAATCGCGTAGGTCTCGGGCGTGCTACGGGCACAGCGACGAGCAACCTCAATGCCACTCATA
Organism: Actinomycetota bacterium; assembly: GCA_003170995.1. GTDB lineage: Bacteria > Actinomycetota > Thermoleophilia > Gaiellales > Gaiellaceae > Fen-549. The sequence goes on from PMXT01000160.1 coordinate 6,145, forward strand.
CGCGGCATTCGCAGGTCGAGCAGGGCAACTTTCGGCTGCAACCGCTGGATCGCCGCCAGAGCTTCTTCGCCGTCGCGCGCCTGCGCGGTGACATCGATCCCGCCCGAAATAAGCACTTCCGATACCGCCTGCACGACAGCGGGATGGTCGTCTGCCACAAGACATGTGATCGCGTCGGTCATCGGTTCTGATGCTACAGCGTGTAGAGCGGACATATCGCCTCCGCTCCATTCATCGTCCATTTGGTCGAAAACATTTACAGCAGATTCACAATAGTCCGAACTCGTGACGTAGTGTGTAACCCGGAACAAATTGGAAAGGCAGGCAATGGACTCGATGCAGCCTCCCGAAGAGCAATTGATCAGAGCTGGTCGGATGGTCGCCATCGGCCGGCTGGCCCCGGCTCTCATTCACGAGCTCAACAACTCGCTGCTCGTCCTGCTAGGAACGGCCGACCTCGAGCTCGCCGTGCTGCCGCCGGAGAGTAAGGAGTACGAGCGCATGAACACAGTGCGCGATGCCGCTAGCGAGATCCGTGACGCCGTTTCGCAACTCGCCGGTTTCACTCGCTCGCCGCTCGAGGACGAGTGCGAGCTTTCGCTGGTCGAGGTTGGCCGCTCGGCCGCGGCTTTGACGCGGCGTCTCCGCTTGCAACGCGACATCGGCTTTGAAGACAGCTACTGCGACGACGAGCTGATTGTGCACGGTAACGAGGCGCAGCTCGTTCAGACACTTCTACACATGCTCACGAACGGCTTCCAGGCGTCGGCTGCGGGCGGAACGGTCACGCTCGAGCTGGTGCGAGAGGGTGACGAGGCGGTCGCGCTGGTCAGCGACGGCGGCGCCGGCGTAACACCCGAGCAAGCCAATCGAATCTTCGAGCTCTTCGAGACAACGAGGCTCGATCAACAAGGAAGCGGAATCGGACTTGCTGCCGCGAGCGCGATCGCGCACCGTCATGGCGGAAAGCTCGAGTTGCGCTCGGCGGCGTCGGGAACCGTCTTCGCCCTGCGCTTGCCGCTGGCTGGATAGCCAATACGGCGCTAAAAAGCTCTAACAAAACGAAGCACTCCACCGCCTGACCGTGCTCGGCGGCGCGATGCGCCTACCTCGGCCTCGCCCGTAGCTTCGGCTACGAACGAGGCGCTGCGTTCTATCCTCGCATCCACCGATCGCACCCAGTCGGCGGGTCGTCATTCTGATAGAGCGTTCAAGGGCTCTGATCGCCGCTCTCTGACCCGGATAAGCCGCATTTTTCCTCGTCCGGGGGATGCACCCTACACGTTCTCTGGACGATGCTTGTTACGAGGGGTTGGGGAGCCGTGCAATGTCAGCTGGAAGATCGACTGAAGTAACAGCCGAGAAGGGCTTCGGGACGGGTTTGCGCGCGCAACTCGCGCTCCGACGACCGACCGAAGAGTCGCCTGATGCCGAGCTGCTCGCGCTGCTCGAGAGTGATCTGGGCGAACGCGGCAGCGACTGGTGGGCGAAGCAGCTCGAGCAGTCGGGAGACAAGAAGGTGCCGGTAAAGGAATCGGCAAGCGGACGGCTGCGGGCCATCAAATAGAGACGGAGTTGGGGGGGTTAACGATGGACGCATGGACTGACGAAGGCAGGGTCTACCTCGTCAACGACGAGCCCCTGGCGAAGCTGGGTTTGATACACGAAGACGACACCACGCCTCAACGAGCCGAGCTCGACGGGAAGAAGGTGCTGATCGACGCCATCTCGGTTTTACTCGAGCGAAGCCGTTTCGAGGCGGCGACGGCTCTGTACTCCTGCCAGCTCGACCTGGACGTTGCCGATGCTCCCGCTCGCGACGATGCTCCGGTCTGGGTGATCCTGAGAGCGCCGGCGGAGCTCGTCTACACGCTCGAGAACCTCGAGCGAGACGTGGCCTGGTTCGTACGCGAGGCGATCTCCGAGGCTCTGCCGAACGGCTACCAAGCCTCGGAGTTTGTCGTGCAGGCGCTTTTCGCGTCAACGACCTACGGCGACGAGGGGCTAGCGGCCGCCTAGGCAATCGATCGCGCCCAGCTGCCACTACAGTGCCACGAAGCGGAGAGGCTCGCGCGCAGGCGCCTCTTCGTCTTCGATCTCAGTGGCTTGTTCGGCGTTTCGCTTCATAATTGGACTTGGAAGAGATCGATTCTCGCTGCGTTCTCAGAACATGTAACCCGAGCGAGACCGGGCGTGTCTGTAACGCGGCGCGAATGGGTAGCTGAGCTAACGAAGAGCCGGGGAGAAGGGACTCCCATGGAAACCCACGTGATTGTCGGAGCCGGACCGGTCGGATCGGCCACGGCGCTGCTCCTGGCCGAAGACGGCGATCACGTTCTGCTCGTCTCGAGGTCGGGATCGGGCCCGGATCATCCGGGCATCGAGAAGGTGGCGGCCAATGCTGCCAACCGAGCGAACATGCTCCGTCTGTCGGTCGGGGCGACCGCCGTCTACAACTGCGCCAACCCCGCGTATCACCGTTGGCCGACCGACTGGCCGCCGATCGCCTCCTCGCTGTTGCAGGCGGCGAAGGAGTGCAACGCCGTACTCGTGACGATGAGCAATCTCTACGGCTACGGGCCCGTCAACCACCCGCTGACCGAACGGGACAAACTTGCAGCCACAGGCAAAAAGGGGCGGGTACGAGCGAACATGTGGGCCGAAGCCAGCGCCGCCTACGACGCCAGCCAGGTGCGCGCCACCGAGGCGCGCGCGTCCACCTTCTTCGGCCCCGGCGAAACGTCGAGCCACTTCGCGCGGGTGATCCCCCGAGTGCTCGCCGGCAAAACCGTGCGCGTGCTCGGCAACCCCGACGCTCCGCATAGCTGGACCTACGTGCCCGACGTGGCCCGCACGCTCGTCATTCTCGCCAGCGACGAACGCGCCTGGGGACGGCCTTGGCACGTGCCCACGAACCCGCCACTCTCGCAGCGCGACATGGTTGAGGCGCTGGCGGATCTGGCCGGCGTACCCGCCCCGCCGGTGCGCGGGATTCCCCGTTGGGTCGTACAGGCCGGCGGCGTGATCTCTCCGCTGCTACGCGAGTTGCGCGAGGTGCTCTACCAGTTCGAGCGCCCGTTCGTTCTCGACTCGTCCGCGGCCACGGAGACGTTCGGCCTCCAGCCCACGCCCATGCACGAGGCGCTTTCCGCGACGCTGGAGTGGTGGAATAGCCGCCAAAAGTCCGCCTCCCTACGGGAGGCATGACGACTTTTGGCGGCTAACTTGCGCCGGCTAGCTAAAAGTTGAGAATCGTCCGCAACTACAGCAGCGCCGGCCCGAGAATCACCACGAACATGGCCGGGAAGATGAAGATCGCGGTCGGGAAGAGCATCTTGATCGGGGCCTTGGCGGCCATCTCTTCGGCGGCGGCCTGGCGCTTGAGCCGGCTGTCGGTGGCCTGCACGCGCAGGATGCGGCCGAGCGAGATGCCGAGCTGGTCGGCCTGGATGAGCGAGCGCACGAAGGCCGAGATCTCGCGCGTGTCCAGGCGCTGAGCGAGCTTCTTGAGCGCCTCGGGACGGCCCCCGAGCCGATGCGCATCTCACCCAACATCATCAGCTTGCTGATCGCCACGTCGAAGGAGAGCCCGGTCTCGACCATCGACTACCCCCGCGCGACGCCGATCCCCCCTCGATTGCTCACTTTCCTCCTCAAAAAAAGCAACCGGGGCGGGCCTTCCGCACCAGAAAGGCCGGCCCACAGTTCGGGCGTCCAAGTCGGCATCGAACCTGCCGCTTACCGAGCGGCAGACGAAGCACCGCCGGAGAGGATCACGAATGTTGCCGTAACGTCGATCGTAGTCTCATCGAGAACGACCGCGCACTCGACGACCGTGTGTCCAGCCTCGCGCTTGCGGCTTGAGCAACCAGACAGGCTGGTCATCAATAGCGGCTTCATTCGTGTTCCCCCTCATCCCCCCCGGCGGATCTTTGTGACAGTCAGCGATTCCTCGTTTTGCTCTAGCCGGTGCCCACGCTTTTCCCAAGGCACGACAGAAAGAGACGTGCCTGAGCGCAGAACGAGAGACGAAAATAAGCCCCCAGATCTGTCTCATCGTTAAACACGTGCGGTGCGCTCAGATACATCACGCCGTAAAACCTCCCCCTTGCGTTTCTTGGCGTGCCGCGGCGCCGTGTTTCGTTGCGCTCTTTCATCGGAGAGAGGCGCTTTGCCTCCAAATCCCCCAAGGCAGGGATTCCAGGGATTTTTCACTCGTTCTGGCAATCGTGATTGCGATTCCCCCTCATCGGCGGAACCACGCAAAGCCGAGACGATCTCATTGTGAGAGAAGTCCCGTCACGGCCGGGGACAATTGGCTATCCGCACCGGAGCTGAACGTCTTCGGCGCCGATGTGAATCAGGGGGAGCCCAAGATGAAGAAGAGACAGGAGCCCGCGCGTAAGCAGGAGGGCAAAAGTCGGTCCGTGCGCGTCGCGCACGAGATCGCCCGCCGCCGACTTCTCGCGCGGTGCCTCTGGGCTCATCGGCAACGACACAGAGTAGAGGTCTAGGAGCGGGGAGAACCGGCATGCCGGTTCTGCTCTTCCGCAGCAAATTCGTGCTCCGCCGGGCGAAAACCTAAGGGCCTATTCCGGTAGGGATCTGCGCTCGAGGGGGTCGAGCCGTGGATGCCAGGGGCCAGACGGGCCGTGAAGTCGCACTGGTAGTGCGACAAGGGACTCGGGTGGCCGCTGGCGCCGCGGATCGGCCGCATCGGGCGTAGAGGCCTAACGAGATAGGTCCTAAGCGACCAATTCGGCCTCGATCAGCTCGAGCGCCTCGCGCGGTAGGTTCTCTACTCCCCCCTCGCTGAGCCTGACGATCACGTTCTCCGGTTCGTTGGCATACCAGCCGAGAATCACGCCCTCCGATCCAATCGGGGTTCCTTCCAAATCTTTTTTCAGACGCACGGCGTCGCGCGCCTTGAGGATCGCTCCGCTGAAGACAGGCGCCCAGGGCATGGCGAGTGCCAAGTCGGACTTCTGTGCTGTCAGCTGGGCGAGCGCGGCTTGCCGGCAATCGAAGTTGCTGCGGCTACCAGATGCGGCCTGGTTCTCGATGCGGAACAACATCTACCTCCCTGAGAAACACACGTTGCTTTTTCCACGACCCGCGTCGAGCAGGCCAGCCGAGTCGGAGATGTGCGGCGACCGACGGGCTGAGCCTTTGATCGGCTGGAGAGAAGCGTTATATATCCCCCAGTCAAGGTAGCGTCGCTAGAAGATCGTGACCGCGCGCCCGAGACGCACGCCGCCCTGCGATCATCTGGGAGATGGAACCGAGGAAGCCCGGCGAGCGGGAGGTGAGTGTGAATACGCTGAGGCGAGCGCTCGAGATCGCGCGCGCCGAGATGGGCTACCGCGCCTCGCGCTCGAGCGGGCCTGGCGGCCAGCACGCTCAGAAGAACGAGACGCGAATCGAGGCCTTTCTCGAGCTCGACTCCTGCTCGCTCGATGAACCGGCGAAGATCCTCTTGCGCGAGCGCTTCGGTCGAACGGTGCGCGCCGTCTCGCAGGACGAGCGCAGCCAGCTCCGCAATCGCGAGCTCGCACGCGAGCGGCTATTGGAGAAGATCCGCCTCGCGCTCGAGCCCGTGGCGAAACGCACCGCCACCAAGCCCTCGCGCTCTGCGATCCTGCGCCGCCTGACGGCAAAGCGGCACCGCTCTCTCGCCAAGCGCCGGCGGCGCCCGCCCGGCGCCGAAGAGTGAGCCGGCACCGCTAGCGGGTCTTGGCGCGCGCCTCGTTTGTTTGCAAGCGAGGTCTCCGTTCGCTTCCCCGTGACGGCGACCGTCATATTTGCTCTCTTCACGACTGTGGCGACGAATCGCGCTCGCCACATCGATCGCGACAGTCTGGCTGCCGCTGGGCGCGTAACACCGCTCGCGCGGTGCGGCGAGAAGAAGCGTTCGTCTCACCCGTATACTCGAAGCCGTCCGAGCAACCCGGATACGGGCCGTTAGCTCAGTTGGTAGAGCAGGGGACTTTTAATCCCAAGGTCACAGGTTCGAATCCTGTACGGCCCATCCACTAAATGCCTGCTTATAGGCAAGTTCATTCAGGAACCGGCGCAGGGTTAGATGTGCGGGTCAAGTAATGGGTCAAGATTCTCACTCCTTGACTACGCGCCGCCAGCTATCTCGCTAACATAAAAAGTGGACCAACAAACGGGGTCAGGTCAGGTGCCGCGCACCGGTCAGCGCGGATCTTCATCTGTCGGGCTTCTTGTTGGCTGATGGATAAAGATTCCGGTGCTCTACACGGAAAGTGCCATACTCATATAGTGCTCTCTGCGTCCAAACAGGGAACCCCATGAAAACTCACGCAGGTCTTTGCCTGACTTTCCTTTTACTCGCTCTACTGTTTGGCGGTACTCAAGGGACGGCTTCCTCCTCCGCTCGCATCTCCGCCCACCTGACGCAAACTAGCTTCACAGCCGCCAAAGCCTCCTCTGCCACTCTCACCTACAGGCTCTCGAAGAAGAACACTCGCTTCTCCTACAGACTCAGCTTTAGGAAGAAAGACTTGAGCTGGCGGCTGGTCAAGGCCGTGAAGAAGGGTTCTTCCAAGGGCACTTACAAGATGACGGTCAAGAAGCTCTTCGCCGGTAAGCCGATTCATGTCGGTTACTACTGGCTCAAGCTACAGACAGATACCGGCCGCGCCAATCTCCTCTTCGATGTCGTTAAGCCTTTATCGAACGCTAGCCAGATAAGCGCGGGTGACGTTCACACCTGCGCGCTCATTTCGGGTGGCACGGTCAAGTGCTGGGGAGACAACAGCTTTCGCCAGCTCGGTAACGGCAATACCACGATGCTCGAAGGCTCTACCCCTGTCCCAATCAGCGGGATACCAAACGCCACTCAGATCAGCGCCGGCGGGGAGCACACCTGCGCGCTCATTTCGGGTGGCACGGTCAAGTGTTGGGGCGACAACGACAACTCGCCTCCGGTCGAGGTGAGTGGAATCACGAACGCCACCCAAATCAGCGCCGGCGACGCTCAC
>PMXT01000017.1:0-12672 GCA_003170995.1 Actinomycetota bacterium
TTACCGTGATGGCCTTGGCTGCCGGCTTCGCGGCCGGCTTGGCTGCGGATTTCGCGAGCACCTTGGTCTCGGCTTCCGGCGCGACTACAACTGGCTTGGCTGCTTTGAGCTCGGCGGGCGGCGTGGCGATGGTCTCTGCCTTGGCGGCGCGAGGCGCGGAGCCGGCGCCGATCGCCTCGATCTGGATCTGCGAGAGCTGAGCGCGAAAACCGTTGTGACGACGGTAGCCCTTCTTCGGCTTGTACTTGCCGATCCGGATCTTCTCGCCGAGCGCGTGCTTCAGGACTCGCGCGCTGACCGCACCTGCCCCCGGCTTCAGGTTGGGCACCCCGGCATCGACGAGCAAGACGTCGGGTTGGAAGACGGCGCCCTCATCTTGGGCAAGCCGATCAACGAGCAGGCGCTCGCCCTCGTGAACGACGTACTGTTTTCCGCCGACTGCGATAACTGCGTATGCCATCTCGTCCCTTGACGCTCAAATCGCGGGCAATCGCCCGCGAACCGGGGCGAATATTAGCAAGACCGGGCCTGCTTATGCGCTCTCGCTCGGTCGGCTTGGTGGCTGCTCGGGACTCGGCGCGTCCCCGGGGCGCGCGCCGCCTGCCTGAGAGGGCCTGTGGTGCCTGCGGCCGCCGCGCGAGCCGCGGCGTGTGCGTTTCTTCGGCTTCGCCGGCTCGTCTCCGGCGGGCGGAGACTGGCCCGGCTCGGTCACGACGGGCACGCCGCCTGCCTGGGGCTGCGGAGCGACCGCCTGCGCGGATCGCCCGGCACCGGCCGGCCGCGGCGTACGCTTCGCGGTTGCGGGGCGGGTTTGGGGCTGGTTGACCTGCGTGGACTCGGCGTTGCCGATTGCCGCTGCCGAGCCGGGCGCCTCGTTGGCGGTGGCACCGGTCGCGCCCGCCTGGGACGGCTTGCGGTGCCTACGGCCGCCGCGCGAGCCACGGCGTGTGCGCTTCTTCGGTTTTGGCTGGCCTTCGTCGGACCCATTACCGCCGCCGGGTTCGGAAACAGTTGCGGTGACCGGCGTCTCGGCTTTTTCGACGGTAGGCGGCTCGGCAACGTGCACGGGCTCGGCCAACACCTTGGCGAACGGTATTTCCGCCGGTATCCGCGCTGGACGTTCGGCCGCATTCCCAGCTGCCAGCGACTCGGCTACGGGCAGGGGTTCGCCCAACACCTTGGCGGACGGCGTTTTCGCCGGTATCCGCGCTGGACGTTCGGCCGCATTCCCAGCTGCCAGCGACTCGGCTACGGGCTCGGGCTCGGTCAACGCCTTGGTGGATCCTTTCTTCGCCGGTGCCCGCGTTGGACGCTCGGCCATACTCTCGGCCGTCAGGGGCTGGAATCGCTCCCGGCCGGGCTCGGCCAGACTGGCGTAGGCGCTACCCGCGAGCGCGCGTTCGATTCGCACTCTCACCTTTTTGCCGACGAGCTTCGCCGTCCCGGGCACGTTCACCTCGTAGTCGCCGATCTTGCCCACAGCTGCCTGGCTGTCGTAGAGACCCACCTCGACCAAGGTCAGTTCCACCTCGACGCCTTCCTCGACAGGCGTCGGCGGTTTCATGTTTTCGATTGCTCCCTCGGCGAGAACGACGCAGTGATCGAGCGACTCGCTCTCGATTAGCTCGAGATAGAAACGGCGCTTGCTGCGCTCTTCGATCTCCTCCAGGCGAGATGCGCTCGGACCGATCAACAGGCTCGCCACCTTCGCGTTTGCCTCGATGCGAAAAGCCTTGCTGCGCGAGCCAAGCGCAACCTGTCGCAAGCGGCGCTCGAGATCGACGGCTGCCGAGTCTTCCGAGAAGACGATTCCGTCGCCGGCACAGACCGGGCAGGGCTTGGTCAGGATCTCGCGCGGACCGTCGGTGACGTTCTGTCGCGTCATCTCCACCAACCCGAGCGGCGAGATCTCGACTACATAGGTTTTCGTACGGTCGCGCTCGAGCTCGCTTCGTAGTGCTTCCTCCACCGCCGCTCGATTCTTCGGGTTAGCCATGTCGATGAAGTCGATGACGATGATGCCGCCGATGTCGCGCAAGCGAAGTTGGCGCACCACCTCCTTCACCGCCTCGAGATTGTTCTTGGTGATCGTGTCCTCGAGACGTGCGGAAGAGGAGCGGGAGCGCGAGCCGACGAAACGGCCGGTGTTGACATCAATTACGGTGAAGGCCTCGGCGTAGTCGAAGACGAGATAGCCGCCCGAAGGCAGATCGACGCGCCGCGAGAGCGTGGAGCGAATCTCAGCGTCCACTCCATAGGCCTCGAACAGCGGGACTCGCTCCTTGTAGCGAACAACCCGCTCGACCATGTGCGGCGAGGTCTTCTTCAGGTAGCCGATGATGCGCTTATAGGTGCGCTCGTGATCGACGAGCGCCCGCTCGAAATCACCGGTGAGCAGGTCGCGGGTGACGCGCAGGGGCAGCTCGGCCTCCTGGTAGACGAGTGCTGGCGCCTCGATCCGCCTGGCTTGCTCCTGAATCGATTTCCAGAGCCGCTCGAGAAAGACCAGGTCACGTTCGATGTCCTCGGGCGAGGCGCCCTCGGCGGCCGTGCGAACGATGACGCCGCCCTTCTTGCGCTCCAGCGCCTTGACGATCTCGCGCAGGCGAGCGCGCTCCTCGTCGGGCAGGCGCCTGGAGACACCCAGCCCCTCACCTTTGGGAACGAAGACGACGAAGCGACCCGGCAACGAGATGTCTGTCGTCAGGCGAGCGCCCTTCGTCTTCATCGGATCTTTGACCGCCTGGACGAGGATCTCCTGGCCGCGCTGCACCAGCTCCTGAATCTTCCGGCCCTGGCCGCGACCTTCGAGCTCGGGAATGACGATCTCGTCGACGTAGAGAAAGCCGTTCTTCTCGAGCCCCACCTCGACGAAGGCCGCTTCCATCCCGGGCAGAACGTTGTCGACAATGCCCTTGTAGACGTTGCCGGCGATCGAGTAACGATCAGGGCGCTCCAGGTAGACCTCGGCGACTTTTTCATCCTCGAGCACGGCGACACGGCGCTCGCCAGCGTCTACCGAGACGAGAAGCTCGCGCTTGGCGGCCGGCAGCGGCACCCGGCGTGGCGCGGTACGCCGACGGCCACCACGGTCGCGGCGCTGCGATGCTCGCCGCTCGGCGGCCTGAGACGATGCCACCGACTCGGGCTTTTTCGCCTCGGGCTTTTGCTCCGCGCGAGCCTCGGTCGATGGCTTCTTGCGCCCGCGACCACCACGACTTCCGCGGTGGCGCCGTGGACGCTGCGCTCCCGCTTGCGCGGGAGGTCTGCTTTCAACTGGTTTGGAAGGAGCCTCCGCCGGGGGGGCGGGAACCTCCTTCTTCTCTGGAGCGCGTTCCTTGGTGCGGCTGAACCAACGAGGCAAGGGAAACCTTCTCTTTCGAATGAGTGCGCGCGAGCGACACCCTGGAGGCGGGCGCGCGGGTCGCGCTGCACGGACAAATGGAAAATGCCATCTCGTCTCAAAGGCTATCAGGGTCGGGGGCTGTCTCCATGGAGCCCACCTCGAACGACGCCTCGCCACCGCGACTCCCGCGCGAGTAACAGAGGGGGCGCGGCCAAGAGCTCAAAGCCTATTCCGGTATAGATGTTGATCGGCCGCGTCGAGCGAGCAGACCTAGCGGGATAGTCCCTAAAGGTGCCGTCCGAAAGCGCTCATAGGATCGGTCGCGCAGTGGCTGCGAGCGCAGAGACACCGAGCCCGCTCACCTTTTCCTCGCCTGCGACAAGCCATGCCAAAGACAGAGGTCAGCGCCGGTGAATACGCGCTGGTCGAGAGAAGACGTTCGCGAGCTGCTCGAGATCGAGGAGACCGCCGCCTGGTTCGATTATCTCCAGGTGACACGCGATGCGCCCGAGCCGTGCTACTCGGATGTCGAGCTTTGGGCTTGGTCTCGGTTATGCGGGCGCCTGAACTCGATCAGAGCCAGACGGGCCGAGCTCGTTCCCGTCGCCTAGGGCCAATCCCGCCAGGCCTACACACCCGGAGCCGATTCCGTTAGGAACGTGCGGCCGAGGTGGGCGAGGCGTGGATGCCAGAGGCCGCGCGAGTCGCGAAGGCGCACCGGTGGTGCGTCGAGCAGGTCGGGTGGCCGCTGGAGCCGCGAAACGGCCGCATCGGTCGTGCGGGCCTGGCGGAATGGTCTCCTATGTCGACGGGTCTTCATTCTGATTCGAGCTCTGAGAAGAAACGAAGCGCGGCCTCACCAAGTGCGAGCGTGCCGGCAAAGGCGATCGACCCCTGCATTGCCCAGGCGGGGAATAACGTCTCGCGCCGAGCTCGACGCGCCAGCCGGCGCAAGCCGAGACCGGCCATCAGCACCGCGGCAAGCTCGGCGCCGCGCTTCGGCTCGAGCCGGCGATCGTGCGCGTAGCCCAACCACAGGATCAAGCGCGCTTGCTCGAGGAAGAGAGCCGGCAGGTCGGGTGCTCGAACGAAAGTGGCTGCGCCGACGGCAGCCGAGCGGCGGGCCGAGTGCTGGATCAACTCCCTACAGACGCCGGCGCGCAGAGCCGGGATACGGGCGGCAAGCGCCGCTGATCGTCCCTCGAGCCGACGGGCGAGCAGCCTACCTATCTCCTCGACGGGCGCCGGCTCGGCGTCTGCCAGCTCGATGACGTCGGTCGCGAGCACGCCCGGGAGGGGGCCGGCGCCTCCTCCGATCCTCACGCAGATGATCGGTACTCGAGCCTTCCCGGCCGCCCTGAGTCGATGTAGATCGTCGCTTTTCGGCCGGCCACGCAGCAGATAGACGAGCGCTTCGGCCCGCTCGAAGCCCTCGTCCTGCACAACGCTGCCCGGCGCAGCGGCCCGCGAGAGCTCGCGCGCCAGCGCCGAGACCGGCCTACGCGCCCCAGAAAGAACGAGCGGACGTATCTCCTTGCTCTCGAGCTTGCGTTGCTCGGCCGCTAGACGAAGCAGAGCCTGTGGCGAAAGGGAAGAGTGACTGCTCACGATCTACCTCAGTCTCCCGCGGGCGCTCGCGCCGCGCATCTGGACGCCGGCCAAGACTCCGAGCGCCGCCAAGTTCGCGATCAGCGAGGAGCCGCCAACACTCACCAGCGGTAGCGGGATACCTGTGATCGGCGCAATCCCCATCGACATGCCAACGTTGACGAAGACCTGGAACACGAGCGTGGCGACGATCCCGCCGATGACCACCGCTCCGTAACCGTCGCCGGCGTTGCCGAGTGCTCGCAAGCCGCGCCAGACGACGAAGAGGTAGAGGGCAAGCAGGATCGATAGCCCGACGAACCCGTGCTGCTCTCCGATCGCTGCAGGAATGAAGTCGGTGTTGCTCTCGGGCAGAAAACCGAGGGCGGTCTGGGTGGAGCCTATCGTTCCGCGCCCGTGCAGGCCGCCGGCGCCGAGCGCCACCTTCGATTGGGCGACGTTGTAAGTGGCGCCATTGGGATCGAAGCTGGGATGGATGAAACCGGTCAGTCGCTGGACCTGGTACGGCCTGAGCACCTGGACACCGAGCGCAGGCAGAGCCCAGACCAGGAGCACGGCGCCGACCACAGCCACTGCGGCCAGCGTTCCCAGGTGTAACCAGCGCATGCCCGCGACGAGAAGTACGGCCGCAGTAACGGCCGCGTAGACGAGCGCGGTGCCGAAGTCGGGCTGCATGAAGACGAGCCCCGTGGGGATCGCGACCAGGATCAACACGCCGATGACCGTGCTCAGATCGCGCAGCGCACGGCCCCGCTCGGCCAAAAACCCGGCCAGCGCGAGCAAGACGAGTAGCTTGGCGAACTCCGAGGGCTGAAACTGGAAGGAGCCGACCTGCAGCCAGCGCCGGGAGCCGCGCTTGGCGACACCGAGCAGCGGAACGAGAAGCAGCGTCAGAATGGCAACGAGGTAGAGCACTCGCCAGTAGCGGCGGTAGAGATCAGGGCTGAGCGCGGCCGCGACGAGAAACAAGGCCGCGCCCACACCGGCGTAGAGCTCCTGCTTGGCGAGGTAGTAGTGGGGCTGGCCGGGAACTACGTGGGCGGTGACCCCCGCGACAGCCCAGAGTCCGTAACCGACAAGCGCGGCAATCCCGATCACCAGCAGCCAGTCGAGCTGGCGCAGCATGACCGCAAGCGAAAGCTCGCGCGTAGTCGCTAGCGGGGTGCCCAGTGGTCTCGCCGTCTCGAGCATCAGTCCGAATGCGTCGCCATCGCGTAGGTGCTGTTCTTTAAGCCGAAGAAATGCTGGAAGACCTCACGGGCGGCCGGTGCCGCGGCCGTGCCGCCGTGGCCACCATTCTCGATCACGGCGCAGACAACGATCTCGGGCTTGTCTACCGGCCCGTAGCCGCACCACCAGGACTGGTCGAACCAGCTCTTGTACTGCTCCGACCACTTCTCGGCCGTTCCCGTCTTGCCGGCGATCGGAACCGGGAAGGTGCCGAAGACGGGCGTCGAGGTGCCGAGGGGATCGTGGGTCGCCAGGTAGAGCCCGCTACGAATGACGTCCAGTTTTTGGCTGAAGCCCGAGCCGCCGATCGTGGTAGCTACTTTCGAAGCACCCGCTTGGACAACTCTTCCGTCGCGCAGGACTGAAGCGAGCAGGTGTGGATAGACGAGCTTGCCGGTAGCGATGCCCGCGTAGAGGCGCGCCATCTGTAGCGGCGTCACCTGTAGATCCTTCTGGCCGATGGAGAGGAGGATCGAGTCGCCGGGCTTCCACGTCCGGTCCTGCGGGGCCTTGTAGTGCTGGGCCTGCCACTTCTTTGTCGGCACGAGGCCGGCGTAGTCTCCGATCTCGATGCCTGTGTGCCGACCGAGGCCGAAGTTCTTGGCCCAGCGCTGAAGCGGCTCGCCGAAGCGCGAAGGTAGGCCGTAGATCCGCAGGGCGATCTGGTAGAAGTAGGTGTCGCAGGAGATCGCGAGCGCCGTTGGCAGGTTGATCATGCTGTTCGCGTTCGGGTCCCAGTTGTGGAAGGGATGACCGTTGACCTTCATCATGCCGGTGCAGTGCAGGTTCTGATCGGGATTGAGCACGCCGTTCTGCATGCCGGCGATCGCCGTCACGGGCTTGAAGGTCGAGCCGGGCGGATAGAGACCGCTGGTAGCGCGATTGATGGCCGGATAGTTGGCGGCGGCGGCGGTTGCGGTGGTCAACCCCCAGCGCGCGAGCTTGCGATTGCTGACGTGCCCGGAGTAGACGTCGGGCGGGTAGCTCGGGCTGGAGGCGAGTGCCAGCACCGAGCCGTCGTTCGGGTCGAGCGCGACTATCGCGCCGCCGTTCGCATTCCAGCAACCGGTGCAGTGGGAGTTGATTGCCGCCTGAATGCCATCCTTCAGCGCCTTCTGGGCCGCCGACTGCAGACCGGAATCGAGCGTCAATTGCACCGTGTCGCCGGGCTGTGGCTCGGGGTTGGCGACCAGCCCGCTCTGCGGGCGGCCTTGCGAGTCGATGCGCTGCGAAGCCACACCAGGCGTTCCGCGTAGATACTTGTCGAAGGCCGCCTCGATTCCGTACTGTCCGACGAGGTCGCCCGGCTTGATCAAACCGCTGGGATCGCCCTTGATCTCGCCTGTGGTGGCCGAGCCGACGTAGCCGAGTGTCTGAGCCGCGAGCCAGCCGTGAGGATAGGTCCGGACATAGCGAGACGCGACCTCGACGCCGGGGAACTGATCGGCTCGCTCGAGAATGTAGTCGCCCTGCCAGCGGTTGACATCCACCTTGGCAACAACCGGGTTGAGCGGATCGATCTTCCTCTGCTCGACTTCGCGATAGAGCCTATGCGGCCGGATATTCAAAACGTGGGCCAGCTTCTTGAGCACCGTGTAGCGTGTCGGCCGATTGCCTTTACCGGGCAACTCCGCGTACCAGACCAGCACCTCGCGGCTGAGCCGGTTCCCAACCAAGACGACGCTCGAGTCTTTGGCGACGATCGAGCCACGCGGGGCCTGAAGGCGAACTGTCCTGACCTGGTTGTCCTGGGCGATACGCAGGTACTCGTTACCCGAGATGATCTGGAGCGCCCAGAGGCGGACTATCAGCGTCACGAACAGCGCGATGGCGATCGCGCCGAGGATTCCGGCCCGCAGGATCGTCTGCTGATTGACGTGCCAGGGCTCACGCGTGCGTGGATCGCCAGGTATGAACGAGCCGAGACCACCCGGAATCTCAGGCAAGCACTCTCACCTCCGTGGCGCGAGCCTCGTCGCTCCGCTTCCCAACCACCCAGCGGCAGAGAACGTAGACGGGAGCGGTCAGGATCAGGTTGAGCAGAAGCTCTCCGGGAAGGACTCCGAAGACGAGTTTCTCGAACGGCGCCGCCTCGCCGATCAGGAAGCGGACGGCGAGCCCTCCCAGCTCGTAGAGGACGGTGATGACCACAACCGAGAGGAAGGGCGCATGAACCCGGTCGCGCCCTGTTGTCTCGCCATAGCGACCGGTCCAGAAGCCGGCGAGCGTGAGAAGCAAGGAGGTGAGGCCGAGCTGACCGTAAGTCGAGATGTCGTAGAGCAGGCCGGCCGCAAATCCGGCGCCGGCACCGAAAACCGAGCCGCGCAGTAGCGCGAGCGAGACGACGGTGACGAGTAGGAAACCGGCGCTGCCATGTCCCAGCGAGAGCCGGTCGAACCAGCTGCTTTGCAGGATCGCCCCGACGAAGACGATCGCGGCCGTCTTCAGAACGAGCCTCACGCCCCGCCCACCTGCCTGTTTTTTTGGATCAGCACGATGACCGCATCGAGCGAGGAGAAGTCAACGCTCGGCTCGACCTGGATCTGCTTGTCGGGATCGACGTCGTTCTGGTAGGTACTGGTGACCCGCCCGATCGAGATCCCCCTCGGGTAAAGGGAGGACAGATCCGCTCTGCGCCAGCCCGAGGTGATGATCGAGTCGCCGACGTTCACGTCCTGGTCGACTTTGACATTGTCTAGCGTAAGCACGTCGCTACCGGTCGCCGGGTGCTGAACGATTCCCTCGGCGCCGGTCTTCGATTGCAAGTCGCGGGCAGAGGCGGCGAAGCTCGGATCACTCACGAGCGTCACCTTCGAGGTGGTCGGGCCGGCCTGGGATATCCGCCCGACCAGACCGTCACCCACTACGACAGGATCGTTGACCCTGATATCGCGGTTCTGCCCGGCGGCGATCACTATTGTCTGCTCGAAGGCTCCCGTGGCCGGAGTCATCACCTCGGCGTTCACCTTCAGATAGTCCTGCGGGAAGCGAGCCGAGTGCTCGTAGCGAAGCAGCGCCCCCAGCCGCGCCGCGTCGGCTTCGGCGTTCTTCTGCTTCGCACGCTGCTGGCGCAGGCTCTCGAGCTCCTGGTTCAGCTTCTTGTTCTCGTCCTTGGCTCGGAGCACACCGCGGATCCAGCCGTAGCCATCCTCAAAGGGCCGAGCGACGCGATCGGCAACCACCTGGAAGGGCCGCGTGGCCGCGCTTCCGTAACCCTGCAACCGATGCAGTGGGCCGCCCGACGACTCCCGGAAGGAGATCGTCAGGAGCGCCAGCGAGAGCAGCACGAGTACGACGACGATAATTCGACGCCGAATTGTCTTTCGATCCCGAGCAAGTGATGAAGAGGCGGACGCTCGCCGCTCCGTCGAGCGCAGGACCGCCAGCCGCCCTGTGCGGTTGCGAGGCACGTAGCGATGAAGTCTAGAGAGCTACGCGATCCTAGGCGCCGGTCAAAGGTGGCGGCGCGGCGCGAGAGAATAAACCGTCGCTCCGGCGCAGACGCTGCTAGAGGTCGAATCAGAATGACGACCTGCCGACTGGGTGCGATCGGTGGATGCGATGCTAGGACGCAGNNTTCTTTTTGATTCGAGTTCTTAACGCCTGCTGTTTCGCCGCCGCGAGCGCTCGCTACGGTGAATGACGTCGAACTCTTCGAGGCTCTTGCCCGAGCCGATCGCAACGCAGGTGAGTGGCGACTCGGCGACGTGAACGGGCATGTGCGTCTCGTGCCTGAGTCGCTCGTCGAGCCCTGTTAACAGCGCGCCGCCGCCGGCGAGCACGATGCCCCGGTCCATGATGTCGGCCGCCAGCTCCGGTGGTGTGCGATCGAGGGTGGCTCGAATCGCGTCGATGATCTGGACTACCGGCTCGTCGAGTGCCTGGCGGATTTCCTCCGAGGAGATAACTACCGTCTTCGGCAGGCCGGTGAGCATGTCGCGCCCGCGCACCTCGGCCTGGAGCTCCTCGTGAAGCGGATAGGCCGAGCCGATCTCTAGCTTGAGCTCCTCGGCGGTCTGATGGCCGATCAGGAGCTTGAACTCGCGCTTGAGGTAGTTGACGATTGCGTCGTCCATCTCGTCACCGCCCAAGCGCAGACTCTGCGAGACGACGATCCCGCCGAGCGAGATGATCGCCACCTCGCTGGTGCCGCCGCCGATGTCCACGATCATGTTCCCGGCCGGCTCGGCGATCGGCAGCCCGGCCCCGATCGCGGCCGCCATCGGCTCCTCGATCAAATAGGCCTTGCGTGCGCCGGCCGAGAGTGTCGCCTCCTCGACGGCGCGCTTCTCAACCCCGGTCACGCCGCTCGGCACGCAGACGACAACGCGCGGGTGGGCGAAGCGATTCTGGTGCACCTTCTGGATGAAGTGACGCAACATGGTCTCGGTCACGTCGAAGTCGGCGATTACGCCGTCCTTGAGCGGGCGAATGGCCGAGATCGTTCCCGGAGTGCGACCGAGCATGCGCTTTGCCTCGACGCCGACCGCGTGCACCTCTCCCGTGCGCTGGTCGATCGCGACCACCGACGGCTCGGAAAGAACGATGCCGCGACCCCGCACGTAGACGAGCGTGTTCGCCGTCCCTAAATCGACGGCCATATCGCGGCCACCCAGACCACTAATCGAGCTGAAGATGCCCATGGCGGCGTCCGAGTCTAGCTGTTTTGCCCGCTGCCCGGCACTGGGACATGCCCGCGGCGACCGATTCGCCAATTGTGAAGAAGTGGCCGGCAGCGCCTACTGCTTGCTCACGCGAGAGCGTCGAGAAAGTCCATCCCGAGCACCTCTCCGCCCCCGCTCGATCGATCACCAGCGCAGAAAACCCCGCCCAATGCATTGCGCGATCCGTGCTCGGTCTTCACTATTGGAGAGATGCTTCGAAGCGTAAAGTCGATCACCGCCCTCATCGCAGTCGGGGGATCGCTGGCTCTGATCGTCACTGGCAGCGTTTCCGCGGATACCGGTACGCAACCCGCGGGCCTGCCCCACACGAGCGCGTCGAGACTCGCGGTCTCGGTTTCCGCACAAGCGAGGCAGCTATCACGCCTGGTCGGGCGCTCGGGCAAGATCCGTGCCCGTCTGAGCAAGGCGAGTTTCACAGCCGCCGAGGCGCGCAGAGTCAAGCTCGTTTACAGCTTCGCTCCGCCAAGCAAGCATTTCGCCTACCAGCTCTCGACTAAAACCGGTGGCACGTGGAAAAAGCTGCGAGCCGTCGCGCGTAGCGGACGCTTTGCCGGCTCTCGCACCAAGACCATGAAGGCCATCTTTGGTTCGAAATCAGTCACCGCTGGACGCTATCGCCTCGAGCTCAGCGCCGACGCGAATCGCGTACGGCTTGCTTTCAAGGTTGTGCCGACTGCTGCGCTTCCCACCAAACCGGTAAAGACTGTGAAGCTGATTTTCGTTCACCATTCCACCGGCGAAAACTGGCTGGCCAACAGCAATGGCAACCTCGGCCTGGTTCTCACGAACAACAATTACTTCGTTAGCGATACCAACTACGGTTGGGGACCGGATGTTATCGGCGACAAAACTGATATTGGTCAGTGGTGGTCGTGGTTCCGTGGTTCGAGCAGCAGTACATATATGCACGCCTCGTATCACGAGTTCAACCAACACTCGAGTTACACGCGCCTTTCCACAGATCCCGATTCGAGCCGCGAGANNAATCCAAACGACGTCGCCACAACGGGTAACAATCCCCTGCGCGGACAAGACGCGGGATCTTCGAGCATGACCGTCGCCAATGTCAAGGGGATCTATAACGACATCCTCACCTATTTCACTAAGCATCAGGAAAAGTTGTTCGTTCTCATCGTCACACCGCCGCTGGCTCGCGATGCCACAGATGCGTCTCAAGCCGCGAATGCCCGGGCACTCGCGAATTGGCTGGTAAACAAGTGGCTCGCGAAATACCCCCACAAGAACGTTGCCGTGTTCGACTTCTACGACGTATTGACCAGTAACGGTGGCAGTCCTGATAAGAACGACCTTGGGAAATCAAGCGGAAACCACCATCGCTGGTGGAACGGGCGTGTTCAGCACAGCCGCACGGTGTCGAGCAACTTCCTCGCCTATCCAACAGGCGATAGCCACCCCTCGGAAGCAGGGAACCGCAAGGCCACTGGCGAGTTCGTGCCTCTGCTCAACTACTACTACCACCGATGGGCCGATAGCCGTAGCTGAGCGGTATTAGAGCGCGCCGCCTAACGGTCGCGGTGGTGGTGTTGTAATGAAAGTGGTCGGTGTGGCACGCCGATCGATATGAAGACGACGACGTAGCCGGTGCTTTCTAAACGCGCACATTAGTAGGCGCTACAATTCGCGCATCGCAAGAACGATCGGTAATGCGGGAATAGAAAACGTTGCGTCTTTCTACCGACCACACGTCGGCGCGAAATAACACGTATGTAGATGGTACGTGTTGCGAGCCATACGCAACGCTGGGCGAGGTCAGAAACCACACTAAGAAGCTCTAACAGAATG